>CAYNHJ010000014.1:0-13358 GCA_964397125.1 uncultured Candidatus Peribacteria bacterium | reverse complement strand
TAATTTTTTTACAAACATTAATCATTTTTCTCTTTCTTTTTTGGTTTTAGAAAGTTTTACTTTCCAACAAAAATTTTTATAGCATATTTTTAAATTAGAGCAATTTTTAAATTTTTGAAAAAGATAAAAATTTAGTAGTAATAAAATGCTCACAACAGTTGTTATTAATAAAATTTTTATAATCCTTCAATTTCTATAAGTTTTAATTTTGATGTATTTCATTTAATTAATTTAACTTTATGTTTAGGGATTTTAAAAAATTCACTTATTTTATTTATTATAGCTTCGTTTGCTTTTCATTTGATAGGTTTTTCTTTGATTTTTATTTCATATATGTCTAATCAAGATAAAAGATCTTTTCAGATTTTTTCTATTTTTTCATTTTTACTTCAAGGTTTTGCTTTTACTAAAAATTTCATTGTTTTATGAATTTATTATAATATTAAAATCTTCAAGCAGTTTTTTATCTTTTTTTAATAGTTTTGAAAAATTATTAATTGCATAAATTACTGTAGCATGATTTTTCCCTCAAAAAAATTCTCATATTCTTTCCAAAGTCCGTCATAAATGGTTTCTTCAGATATACATTAACATTTGTCTTGCAGTAGAATATTCTTTTTTTCTACTATCTCATTTAACTAATTCTGGTTCAAGATTATAATAGTTTGATACTATTTTTAAATAATAATTTAAATCTTTTGATTGAGGTATAATAATTTGTTGAGATTTGTTAGTTTCTTCTTTAGAGTTGATGTTATATCCTAGATTTTTTAAGATATTTTTAATATCGTCTTTGTTAATTTTTCATAGAAGTTTCTTTTGAGTTATTATTACATTTAATACTCATTCTAATTCTCTGATATTATCTTTTACATTTTCAGCAATTAATTCTAAAATATCTTCATCTAATTCTTCATGTTTTTCTTTTAATTTTTGTTTTAGTATAGCTAACCTTGTTTCAAAGTCAGGTGGTTGTATATCTACTACTAATCCCATAGCAAATCTGGATGTTAGTCTTTTTTCAAGATTATTTAATAATTTTGGAGGAACATCTGAGGATAAAATTATTTGTTTAGATTGTGAATATAGTTCATTAAATATGTTATGGAAAATTTCCTGTGTTTTTTCTTTTTGACCTAAGAATTGAATGTCATCTACTATTAAAACATCTATTTGTTTAAATTTATTTATTAAGTCATTTAGTTTATTTTTTCTTATACTTTCTACAATTTCGTCTATTAAATTTGTAGAAGGAAGATATACAACTATTTTATCTTCAGAATGCTGAATGATATAATTTCCAATAGCTTGTAGTAAATGGGTTTTTCCTAATCATACATTTCACCAAATAAATAAAGGGTTATAAGCTTTTCAAGGATTTTCTGCTACTTGTTTTGCTGCTACAAATGCTAGTTTATTATTACTTCATACTACAAAGTTTGAAAATTTATATCTTTTATCAAATATTATTCATATTATTTCTGATAGTTTATTTTTAGTTTGTTGTGAAAGAGTAGGTTTATGATTTTTTTTGATTTTAAATAATTTTGTTAGATCTAATTGTAATGGATGTCTTCAGTTCTGAAAGGGAGAAAAGATTTCTAACTTTATTTTAAATTGGGGATAAATTTCTTCTACTATTTGATTTAGTTTTTTTAAAAAAAATTTTTTTATTTGGGTAGCAATAAATTCATTAGGAATTCATAGATAAATTTTTTTTTCTTTTTCATTTATAGAAATTATTCAGCATTTATTAAGAAAAGAAATTATCTTTTTTTTATCTTCTATATTTGACAATTTTATAATAATTTGTTTTCGAGTATCTTTTAGAAATTCTATTTGTTCTTTTGAGTATTCGGAGACGATATTTATTAACATTATTAAATTTCAAGTAGTTTTAAAATTAAAAAGTTTAATTTTTATTATTTTCTTCCATAGCTTGAAGCATTCTTGTTTGGTTTTCTATTATTAAAGAATTAATAATGTCATCTATTTCTCAATCTAAAATAGCAGGTAGATTGGACCATGATTTTTTGATTCTATGATCTGTTACTCTATCTTGAGGAAAATTGTATGTTCTAATTTTTTCTGATCTGTCTCAAGTTCATATTTGATTTAATCTTTTTTCTTTCAACTCTTTTTGTTGTTTTTCTAATTCTAGTTGGTAAAGTTTTGCTTTAAGAATTCTCATAGCTTTTTCTTTATTTTGAAGTTGAGATCTACTATCTCAAACATTAACAATGATTCCAGTAGGTTTATGATGGATTCTTACTCAAGTTTCATTTTTATTAGCATGTTGACCACCAGCAGATGAAGCAGCATAAGTATCTATTTCAATATCTTCAGGTTTTATCTCTATTTGTATGTCATCAACTTCTGGAATAACAGCTACTGTAACAGTAGAAGTATGTATTCTTCATCAAGATTCTGTTACAGGTATTCTTTGAACTCTATGAACTCATGATTCAAACTTTAACTTAGAGTATACTCTATCTCAACTTATTCTGACTATAGCTAATTTAACTCAACCTAAGTCTGAAGGTTGATGTTCTTGTATTTCTGCTTTTCGTCACTGTCTTTCAGCATATCTTAAATACATTCTTAAAAGTTCAGCAGCAAAAAGGGCAGCTTCTTCTCATCATGCAGCAGGTCTTATTTCTAAGTATATATTTTTATCATCATTAGGGTCTTTGGGTAATAATGCTATTTTTATTTGGTGTTCTAGTTTTTCTTTTTCATTTTCTGCTTCTTTTAATTGTTGTTTTGCTAGTTGTAATATTTCTTCATCGTTTTCGTTTTCCAGTATTTGTTTAGCTTCTTGAATATCGTTTATTACTTTTTGGTATTTTTCATATAAATTATGTATAGGTTCCAATTCAGATAATTTTTTGTTTATTTTTACGATTTCGTCTATATTATTTGAAATTGAAGGATCATATAGTTTTTTTTTCAATTCTTGATATGTTTTTTCAATTTTTTTTAATTTTTCTAAAAGCATACTTTGTTAATTTTTGGATAAAATAAAAAATAATTGTATTTTAGAAATTGTATTATTTTATAATAAAAAAAATAAGATTTGTTGCAAGTAATTTTAAGTTAGTATAATTTAGCAATAAATTAAATTATAAATTTAGTTGTCCTCAAGAATTAATAGTTTTTCTATATTTTTTACTAGTTGTTCTTGCAAAATGTCAGATTTGAATTTTGAATTATTAAATAGTGAGTTTAGATTGTTTTCTTTAATTAAATATTTTACTTGTTCTGAAAAATTTTTTGTCTTTTTGATATTTAAAATATATTTATTTCAAGATATTTCTGAACGAAGAGCTAGTATGTCTCATCTTAAAATTAATTGTTGAGCAGGTGTGTTGATATTTATTTTTTGATTTTTATCAGGAAATATTAACTGTCATATTAATAAAAAAATTTTAATTAAGTTGTTAGATGATGGTTGTATTTTAAGTATTGTTCATGAAGATAGAATTATTTTTTTATTGTTTATACTTATTATAGTTTTTCAATGTGTTCGTAATATATCTTCATAATATAGTTTATAATTTTTACATTGTTGAGGTGTTAGTTTATCTTTTCAAATTATTTCAATTGTATTTTCACAATTTATGATTTTTCAAATAGGTTGATATTGATAAAATTTTTTAGTTGTATAAACTATTAAGAAAGTTAATATTGATAATGTAAAAAATAGTTGAATAATTAATCTCATGACGTTTTATCAAATGTTATTAAAAAAATGTATTGGTTAGTATTTATTTTTATTTTATCATTTATAATTTTCTACTTTTTTGTAAAGAGATTTATTTCTAAAATAGAATTTTATCAATTTCTTGTGATTTTGCAAGGTTTTTTAGGAGGACTATCTGTAGCTAGTTTACTTCATTTAATTTATAATTTGGTAGATTTTAATCCTGTATCTTTTTATTTTTTAATACTTTGAGTTTTTTTAGAAGAATTAGTAAAATTTTTGGTAATTTATTTTATTATATGAGCTTTTAAAAAGTACATTACAAATTTAAAGTTTGGTTTTGTGATTGGTTGAGCTGTTGGTTTATGATTTTGAGTTTATGAAAATCTTTTATATTATAATAATTGAGTTTCTGTTGATATAATTTTTTATAGATTATTTGTAGTTAATGGATTAATACATATACTTTTGTCTATGCTTTATGGGTATATTATTTTAAATTTAGATAAAATTGTTGCTTCTAGAAGAGATGTTTTTAAAAATTATAAGTTGAAATATAAAAATTTTGTAGATCTTTTTAGGTTAGTTAAGTTTATTTATTTAAATAGTAAAAGATCTAAAAAAACTATTTTTTGATTTTTTTATAAGCTTTTGATATTAGATGTTGTGTTAAATTATATTTTCAAAGCTACTAATAAGCCAACTACTCGATGACATTCTCCTGTAGAGGTTATAATTGAGCTTTTCATTTTTTGATTTTTTATACATTTGTTTTACAATTTAATATTGATTTTTATTGGATGAAATGTTAATTTGGTAAGTATTATAATTTTTGTTTTTGTTTATTTATGGATAAGTAGATTAGTGTATTATATATTAGAGAGTAAAGTTTTAACTATTTTAATTAGTTTGATTTTGATATTTCCTTTTTTGATGGTTTTGATTTGATATTCTTATTTTGTTAAATTGTGAGTTATTGATTTATTATTTGTTTATATGCTTCTTGTTTATTTGTTGGTTTTATTAAGACAAAAATAGTTTGATTTTAATAAATATAATTTAAAAGTTTTTTGAAAATTTTTAGATGTTTTTAAGTTATGTCATTTATGAAATTGTTAAGCAAAGTGAGATTTATTTTTGTAATAATTTTTATAACATTAGCTTTATTTTTTTATTTGTTATACTGTTTCAATAGTTTAGATTATAAAATAGTACGTAGGAATGCAAATTTTTATATTAAACAAGGTGAGAGTATAGAAGTTATAAAAGGTAGATTATGTAAATTGTTAGATTTGAATCGTATACAGTGTTATTTATTTTCAAAAAAAATTAATTTTGAGTTGAAATATTGAAATTATTATTTTGAAAGTTGAGATAATGTATATAGTGTTATTAATAAATTAAAAAAATGACCTAGTGTAAAGTATTACAGATTTACTATTTTACCTGGATGGACTAAATTTGATATACTTTCTACTTTAAAAAGTAAAATTGTAGCTGATAAATTTTTATATTTAGTAGATTCATGAGTTTTTGTTAATAAAATATTAAAATTGAATAATTTATCAAAGTATTTCTCTAATATTCAAAGTTTAGAGGGTTTTTTGTACCCTGATACATATTTTTTTAGATTAGAAGATTTAACATCTATATATTTCCCTAATCTACTTATAAAAGTAGCTGTAAGTAATTTTTCTAAAAAATGGAGTAAGTTACGGGGTAATTGTTTGAAAAATTCTAATTGTAATCCTTATAATTTAAGTCCTTATGAAATATTAATTTTAGCTTCTATTGTTGAAAAGGAAGAAAGAGATCCTAAAAATAAACCTTTAGTTGCTGATATTTTAATAAGAAGATATATTAATTGATGGAGTTTATGAGCAGATTGGACTTTGTGCTATGGTTTAAAATTGAAATCTAAAGAATGTTATTATAATATAAATTATAAAACTTTAAAAGATAAAAATAATGTCTATAATACAAGGTTAAGAAAGGGGTTACCTCCTACTCCTGTTGGCAATCCTACTATTCAAACTATTAAGGCTGTTATTTATCCTAAAAAAAATAATTATTGGTATTATTTACATGATAAAAATTGACATATTCATTTTGCAACAACACTTAATCAGCATATATATAACAAGAATAAATATTTAAAATAAATTTGTCAATCTATGTTTTTATAATGTTAATATAAGATTATTTATGATATTTTTAAATTTGTCTAATGGTTTTTGGGTAAAAAAATTTTTTAAAAATACTTGTATTTATTTTGTTAGATTTCAATCTAATCATCTTCAGTGAGTTAAAGAATTTGATTTTTGGGATTATAATTTAGTATATTCACTTCTTTTAGGAAGGACATATATATTTGATTGAACAATATGAAACAAGTATTTAGCAGATTGATTGAAACAATTTGTTATTTGATTTATAGTTTTTCTTTTTTATTTTCGCATGAAAATTTGATTTTCTAAAAAGGAATTTTTAGAAAATAAGTATTTATTTAGAGATTTTTTAAAAGATCGTTTTGTGTTTTTAAGTGAAGTTTCTCAGCAATACAAATCTAAGTTAATAGCTAGTATTATAGATTATGTGTATAATTTTTTTGATGTTAGAGATAATATTAAGATAAAAAATAAAAAAGAATTTTTGAAACATATGGAGAATTTTCGGAAATATTTTTGAGGTGATAAGTGGAATATATGGTGGTACAAAAAAAAATTTGATTTAAATTATAAAATTTACTTTTTTTCAGAAGTATATGATAATTTTTTTGACAAGTTTAGATTGGTAAAGAAAAAATTACCTGACAGATTTCTTTTTATTTGAAATATAAAAAATTTTTATTTAGATGATAAACCTATAGAGATATTTTAATATAAGTAATTTCATATATCAAAATTGTCAAAAAATCCTTCAATGCTATAACTATTTTTGAAGACTTCTAAAATTTTTGTATTTTTTAAAAGTTTTTCTATTTTATATGAGGTGTTTTTTAGCAAAAAGAAATTTTCTTCATAAGTTATTATATTGGTATATTTAGGGTTAGTTTTTTGTTTTTCATATATATTATTGAACGCAGAAAGGCAATTGTTTCGTAGTTGGTAATTATAATTTAGTCATTGTTTTATATATTCATTGATAAATTTTAAAGCTGGAATTATATTTTTGGATTTTTTATTAACTAAAAAATTCCATCATAATACGGGGTATATGTTGCTACTGTTAGTTGGAAAAAGGTATATTTTATAATAGTTAGTTTTAGTTAAGTTCATTAAACTTAAAGGGATGAAAGAAATTTTTGTAATTTTATATTTTACTAAACAGACTTCGTAGTTATATTTACATATGTTATTTTTTTTCGACAAAATTGATTTGTATTTTAAATATTTTTTTGTATCAAATAGTTTAATATTTTTGGTATCTGTCCAATTAATTATTGTTTTTAGAAAATTGATATCTTTTGAAAAATTTGTTATTAGTAGAAAAGAATAAAGATTATATTTATATATTTCAGAAGGATACAAATTTTTTTCTAGAAACAATTTAGTTATTAAAGAGCTGATTCAGAAATTTATTGTAAGAGGTCATATTTTTTCTACATTTTTAAAAAAGTAATTTATTATTGTTTTAGGATTAGTATTTGGGATATTGATATTTTTTTTAACTAAACTTACAAGAGGATCAATACAATAAGGAATAAAGTTAATATAGTTTCAAGAGATATAATCATAAAATATAAAATTTATAAAAGTATCTAAATTTTTTCAAAGTTTAATTTTATAAGATAAAGGATACAACTTTTCATTGTCATCTGTATTGATTAGAGCAATATCAATTTTTTTTAAAGCTAAGTCTTTCAAGATTTTTTTTGTATTATAAGGGTAAGATACTATTTTAACTAAAATTTTTTGTTTTAGTAAATTTTTTTTGATTTTTTTTCGTCAAATTAAGTTGAATCTCGAAGGTATATAAACTTTAATAATATTTAATTTCTTATTTTTTTCTGTGTTGATATTTTTTCATCAAGTGTTTATACTGTGGTTTTTAGCTGAAATTTTATTTATAGATTTTTGATTTTTTGTTGATTTATTAGTTGAGTATTGATTGGTTATTTCTGCTTTTAGTTTATTTGATGGATTTCAATGAAGAAAAGATATTAGTATATATAGCCAGCTTCCAATGAATATAATAGGAATTGCTAATATAAGTATCAATTTAATTTTTGTATTCATTTTAATGTTGGTACGTTAATAAATCATTTAATTTTTTCTCTTTTTGTTTTTTTATAAGATCTCATATATATTCGAATAGTCATTTTGAATATAATATTGTATTTGATATTATGTACCGATCATCATATATGTTTCATGATAAAAGATATAAATATTTTTTTGTAGAGAAGATAAGAAAATTTTTTCAAATTTTTATCTCTTGATCTTTATATTTTTCCACAAAATTTAAAATTTTACAGTCTGGATATATATTTCAGTTTATAAATATTAAATCATCATTTTTTTCAAATAAAATTCGGTTTTCTATTTTTCAAAATATACATAATGTTTTTGTAAAGTCCGACTTGGTAGATAGTATTATTTCTGAAATGTTTTTTATATGTGAAAGTATAGAATTTAATCTATAAACTCTTTCAGAAGTATATAAGGTTAATGTTTTGATAAATTCTATTTTTATATGTAGATTTAGTTTTTCAAAATTTTCAGGAGTTATTTTGTATACAGTAGCTGTATTTGATATTACTTTTAGTTTTAAAGGTTTATTTTTATTTTCTAAAAAACTTTTTTCTCAAGATATTTCTTTAGCTTTAATATAAAATATTATTTTGTTTTTTAATATTCATGCTGCTTCTCATTCAGTTAAAAAATATATATTTTTATCGTTTTCTTTGTATATATATTCTCATTTTTTAAAATTTATTAATTTACCATAGGTTTGAAAAAATTTATTCAATTGGTTTAAATAGTTTTCTATCATTTTTTAAAGAATTAATTAATATTTTAAAAGTTTCCATATTTTTAACTTTGGGTAGAGCATCATCTATATTTATTATTCCTTTTGCTACTAATTCTGCTAATGATCTATCCATAGTAGTCATTCAATATTTCATTCCTGTTTCCATTATTGATATTATTTGAGGGATTTTTCTTTGTCTTATGTTGTTAGCTACCGCCGGTGTATTAAATAATATTTCTCTTGCTGCCACTCTTCAGGATCAATCAGCTTTAGGTAATAATCTTTGGGATATAATAAGTTCTAAAGTTAAACTTAATTGAATTGCTATTTGTTCTTGTTGGTGAGGAGGAAAAACGTCTATTATTCTTGTAATAGTTTGAGCTGCATCCACAGTGTGTAATGTTGATAATACTAAATGTCAAGTTTCTACTAAAGTCAAAACAGCAGAGATGGTTTCCAAATCTCTCATTTCTCATACCATTATTACATCAGGATCTTGTCTAAGGCTATATTTTATAGCATCTTTCCATGATGGAGAGTGTTTGCCAATTTCTCTTTGCGTAATCAACGCTTTTTTGTTTTTAAAAACAAATTCAATTGGATCTTCCAATGTTATAATGTGTACATTTCTATTTTGGTTAATGAATTCTATCATAGCAGCTAAGGTAGTAGATTTTCAAGATCAAGTTGGTCAAGTTACTAATATTAATCATTTATCTTTAAGTAAAGATTTTTGTATATACTTTGGAAGATTTATATCTTCAAATGTTGGAGGTTCTCTATTAATTTTTCTTAATGCTAAACTTATACCATCTATTCATAGATAAGCATTTATTCTAAATCTATTATTTTTACTTGAGAAAGCAAAGTCTACTTCTTCTCCGTTTAAAATTTTTTCTAATTTGTATGGTTGTAGTTGGTCTTGTAAAAATCACCAAATTTCATCTCTGTTTATTTCTTTTTGAGTTATTGGTTTTATATCTCAGGTTGGCATTCTTATGTAGATTGGTTGGTTTTCTATAATATGAATGTCTGATATGGGTTGTTTTTCAAGTTGGTTGATAATTTCGTATATGATGTTGTTCATTTTTTTATAGTAAGTTATGTGAAAGCTAAAGTTTTGTTGAAAAAGAATATTATCTTATTATAAAGATAAATAGAAAAATTGTCAAATTTTTAGATTTTAAAAATTTAATTATGCTTTTAGAAGATTTAAAAAAGTATTATGAGGATCATAAAAAATTTTTTAATGATTCTTCAGTAGAAGTAATTCTGCCTTCAGTAGAAATTTTAGAACCTTGATTTATGGAAGAAGATTTTTGAGAAAAACTTTTAAGGAGATTAGAGAAAGCTATAAGAACTGCTTATCAGTCTTTTGATAGAATATGACCTGACAGTCATTATAAGCTTTTAAAGCACATTTTAATGTTACATCATGAATCTACTTTAGAACATGAAAAAATAACTTTTAAAGTAGTTACTAATAGATGAGTAACTCATGAATTGGTTAGACATAGAATAGCTTCTTATACACAAGAGAGTACAAGGTATGTAAAATATTGACAAAAACATTGATATAAAATAATTTATCCTGCCTGGCTTCCATCTAAATCTGAAGAAGAAGTGAAATTTTGGTATGATAGTCATATTCAAATTGCTAAATTTTATTGAAAAGCTTTAAATGATTTTTGATGGAAAGCTCAAGAAGCTAGATGATTTTTACCTAATGATATAAAAACTGAGATAGTTGTTACTATGAATTTAAGAGAATTAAGACATTTTATAAATTTGAGAGCTGATAAAGCAGCTCATCCTGATATTAGAGTAATAGCTTTAACTTTGTTAGATATTCTTCATAAAAAGATACCATTGATTTTTGATGATTTATATGAAAAATTTTTTTCTGAAAATGTATAATCCATATGATCGATATTTTAAAAAGGCAAAAAAGGAATGATTTAAAGCTAGGAGTGTATATAAGTTAGAAGAAATTGACAAAAAATATAATATTTTTACTAGAGATACTAAAAATATTCTAGATATATGATGTGCTCCTTGAAGTTGGATTCAATATATTTGGAAAAGATTAAATGAATTAAAAGTTAATGATTTTAATATAATATGATTTGATTTGAAACCAGTAAATTTAAATTTATCAGGAGTTTTTACATATATACAGGATGCTACTAAGTTAGATCAAGTAGAAAATATTATAAGGAAACATTGAATTAGCAAGTTTGATGTAATTACTTCTGATATGGCTCCTAATACTATAGGTATTAAAGATATTGATGCTATAAGAAGTGTAAAGCTTCTAAAGCAAACTTTACCTATATATCAAAGATTTCTTAAACTAGATTGAAAGTTTGTTATCAAGGTTTTTATGTGACCTGGATTTGATGATTTTGTTAGAGAAATTAAGTCTATATTTTGAGGTAAAAAAATAAAAATATTTAAACCTCAGGCAACTAGAAAAAATTCTAAAGAAGTTTATATAATTAGATATTAATATGTTACTGCCAGATTTTTGAATTTTATGAATGAATGCTAGAAATTTGAAATATATTAAGAGGTTTAATCCTAAAAAAGCTATCCGTTTAGCAGATAATAAATTAAAAACTAAGAATTTTTTAGCACAACGTTGAATACCAGTTCCACAAACTTATGGAATTATAAAATCTCGTAGAGAGCTGTTTAATTTTGACTGGTGAAGTTTGCCTGATGATGAATTTGTTATAAAACCTAACAAATGAAGTAAATGACAAGGTATTATGATAGTGGAATTATTAAATCACAGACAATGAGGACAAACAATCACAGACAATTTTAAAAACAATCATAGACAAATAAATATTTTTAGTAAATTAAGATTTTTTGATAAATTTTTTAAAAAAGAAGTTAGTTTGAAGTTTAAAGTTTGAAAAGATATTTTAGATTATGATGATTTTATTAGACGTTTAGTTGATATTTTAGATTGAAAATATTCTTTGACTTTTTGATGAGATAAAATAATTGTTGAAGAAAAACTTGAACCTTGAGAAAATTTTAAGATATTTTGTAAATATTGATTAGCAGATATTAGAGTAATAGTATTCAATTTGATTCCTGTTGCTGCTATGGTAAGGATGCCTATGCCTTGGTCATGATGAAAAGCTAATTTAGCTCAGTGATGAGTAGGATTGGGAATTGAAGTAGGTAGTTGAAAGATTAAGTCAATGTATTATAAAAGAAAAATATTCACTGATAATTTTCCTTGAGAATTTAGCCATTTTTGGAGAAAGAAAATACCGTTTTGGGATGATATACTTTTATTTAGTAGTAAAATACAATATTTTGTAAATATTTGATATTTAGCTTTAGATTGGGTTATAACTGATGATGGTCCTAAACTTTTAGAAATAAATGCTAGAGCAGGTTTAGAGGTTCAAAATGCTTCAAATTTACCTTTGAAAAAGAGATTAGAAAAGATATCTGATATTAAAGTCGATGATCCATCAAAAGGAGTAGAAATTGCAAAATCTTTATTTACATCAGAAAAGAAGAAAATAACACTATCTAAAGTGATTTATCTTTCTCAAAAAGCTAATTTAATATTAGAAGGTAAAGAGGATGATATAAAGACTGATGTTATTGTAGAAATAGATTTAAAAAAGACAAAAAATTATGCTACTAAAGATGTATTAGAGTTAATTAACAATCATAAATGATGAGATATTATTTTAGATCTTTTTGAATCAGAGGTTAGATTTAAAAATCTTAGATTTGAGTCTTTAGAAGCTGGTAAAAGAAAAATTATTTTGGGAAGAAATGCAGTAGCTAATTATTATATTAAACCAATAAAAAAGACTTATCAAACTATAGATTTTATTAATCCTAAGAATATAGTAGATGCGGAAATAGAAGATATTAAATATTTAGATGAACAAATTCGTTTATTGTCTAATAAGTTAAATTTAAATGTAATACTAAAACCAATCAATTATTTAGATGAGTTAGATAATTTTATTACTTGGTGATGAAACTATAACCCAAAATTTGAATATAAACGGCCAAATGATAAATTTTTAGAAGAGATTAGATGACAAGTTTTAAATTTAAAGGAAAAATATTTTGATAATGTAGATGGTTTAAAGTCTAATTTTGCTAAGTTATTTGAAGAGAAACTAGATGAGTTGTTAGTAAGAATTGATTTGATACAAGCTTATAAAAAACAAAAGTATGATAAAATATTGGAGTTTAATGAAAAATTATTTTGAAGTTTAAATGAGGAGTTAATTAAGTTGTCAAAAGAGAAAATTTTTATCGAAGAATATAATGAAGAAATGTTATGAAGGATTTTGACACCTTTGGAGGTAAAGGAAATAGTTAGAAAATATTTAGATGAAAGATGATTTGAGGATGTTAAAATTGTTGTAGATGTTTCATCTTTGGGAAGAATTACAGTTGCTAGGAGCGCCTCAAAAGCAGTAATTAAGTTAAATCCTCATGCTGTTTTTAGAGAAAAAGAAATCTATGCTACTTTAGCTCATGAAATAGATGTTCATCTGACAAGATTTATTAATGGAGTAAAGACTTGATGGCATATTTTAAGGATGTGAACTTGATTTTATTTAAAGGATGAGGAATGATTAGCTGTTTGGAAATCATTTCAAGTTTTGCCAGAAGGATATGAAAAGAGGGG
>CAYNHJ010000013.1:0-14140 GCA_964397125.1 uncultured Candidatus Peribacteria bacterium | reverse complement strand
TAAATGGTACTTTAATAATATTTGAGTAATTTTTATCTTGAAAAATAGTAAGTGCTCGTATTTCATCTCATATGTGAGGGAAATTAGTTTGAATTCGAAATAAACTATGATAAGGTTTTATTTTTGTATTTTTAGAAATTATTCTTATAGGTATTTGTTTTAAGATTTTTTTTCAAAATTTTATAGTAATTATATCAGTTCAGAGTTTCTTGGGATAAATAGTGATATTTCTAGTTCCATTAGGTATATATTTTATTCCAGATGGAAGTATGTTAACGATTTTTTTTTGACTTTCTATTTTTATGGTTTCTGGTAACAATCAACTAAAGAGTTTTCAATTTTTTTTGAAAATTTTAATTTTGATTAATCATTTTTTTGAGATATATAATACGTTAGCTGGAATAAAAGATTCTATTTTTATTTTGTATCTTGACAGAAACAATTCTAATTCTGTTAATTTAAGTTTTTCTCTAGGGATTATAGTTTTAGGAGAAATTTTCTCTTTTTTTACTATTTTTTCAGGAATTTGTGATATTTGTGAAGAAGGCGAGTTTTTTATAAAATTTGCTCAATTTTTTTCTAAAAAATATATAGGATCAATAGTATTTTTTATGATTTTGTTTTTACATAGTCAGTAATTAACCATCTTAATTGGATTTCCACAACCAATAGGGTAGTAAGGATGAGTTCAATATTGATTAATGTCTATTTGGAAATGTAAATGATTTCACCAAGCAAGTCAGGAATGTCCTATTTCTCATATTTTTTGTCCTTCTTTAACTTTTTGTCATTTTTTAACAAAAATTTTGTTTAAATGAGCATATATAGATCGTATATATTTTCCATTTCATATGTAATGTTTAATTACTACAGTATTTCATCGTCATTTGAGATATCATGCTGTAGTAACAGTTCAGTTTCATATTGAATAAACAGGCGTTCCTAGGCTAGATGCTATGTCAATTCCTTCGTGAGATCAGTATCAGATATCCCATCAGTTTTTATAAGTAGATAGCCAAAGAACAGAATAAATAAGGCGATATTTAATATTGTCTTTATATTTTTTGTAGTTGGCATTATATATTTTAGGTAATAACATTTTACAATCTGAAGATAAATTATTTCGATTTTCAAATTTACATCAGGGTTTTGATATATATTTTAAAGGATAGGATCGTCAAAATATTAAATTACTTAGAAATAAAAAAGCCATTCCTATTTTGACAATAATTTTATATTTGTTCATCATAATATTTTTGTTTTTAAAAATTTATATATCTTTTAATAAAATTCTTCATCTAGACGTTTTTTCTATTATTCATAATTTTAGTAAAAGAGGCTCTATATCTTGTTCTACTGCTTTTTCATTTAATCAAAGATTCAAAGCTATTGTTTTTAGTCATACTGGTCATCAGTCAAAGTTTTTTAATATTTGTATATAGGTTTTATGAATTTCATCTAATCAAAATATATTTATATTAAGTTTATTTTTTATTTCTAACCATATATCTTTGTCTAAAAAAAGTGAATCTTTTTTAAATCAAGAAGCTATTAAATAATCTTTTAATACAACACAAAAGTTGTGAATTTGTCTAGGAGTATCAGTAATATAATTTACAAGTTCGTTTAATAAGTTAGTGTCTAAAATTTTAATGTTATATTTATTTAGATATCTTAGAAGGATTTCTTTTCTTTCTTTAATGTTATAATTTTTAAAATGAAATATATATATAAATCTATTTTTAAGAGGTGTTGATAAACTTTCAGGTTTTGTAGTTGCTCATATTAAAGTAAATTTGTTAATGGGTATTCTAATATTTCCTCATTCAGGCATTACCATATCAATATAAAAATCTTCCATAGCTATATATAATATTTCTTCTATATTTGGTTTTAGTCTATGAATTTCATCTATGAATAGTATATCGCCTTCGTTTAAATTGTTAAGTATACTAATAATTTCTGCTGGTTTACTAATAGCATATCAGGTAACTATTTTGATATCTTTTTTTAGTTCATTACTTATTATTTGTGCCAATGTAGTTTTTCAATAGCCACTTGGTCAACATAAAAGAATATGTCATAAATTTTGTTGAGTTTTTATAGCTGTTTTAATAGCATTTTTGAGTATGTTTTTGATATGATTTTGTCATATGAAGTCTTTAAAAGTTGTGGGTCTTAAATTAATTTCTAATTTTTTAATTTGTTTTGTGTTTATTTTTTTTATTTTTAAGTTCATTGTTTTATTGAAAAAAGATGTAATAAAATTATTTTTAATTGTAATTTGTTTTAAAAATTTAATTTAATTTTTAAAATGTACCCCTACATAGAAGTGTGATGAATTAAAATATATTTTGTATGAGTTGGAATAGTAATTTGTGTATTTTTATATTTGTTTTTAATTTATAAATTTTCTAAAAAATATCAATTAGATTTTTGGAAATATTTTTCTGTTTTTTGGGTAGTAGTTTTATCAACTTATATTTTGTGAACTTATTTTTGGTATATTTTTGAATATAAAAATTTTTTGCCATTATCTTTAAATGATGTGTTATATTTATTATCTCCGTTTGGTTTTAAGTTTAATTTTATTTGATTATCTTTAGGTTTTTTAATTGCTCATTTATATTTTTTAAAAAGAGTAAAAATTTTTTCTGAGAAATTGAAACGGATAGATATTATCTTTAGTGCAACTATGATTAGTTTATTTGTTTTATGATTTTTTTTAGTATTGGGAGATAACTTTATATGATTACCAACTGATTCAGTATTAGGAGTGTCTGCTTTGATTAATTGTCCTGATTTAAATTGTAGTAAGCTATTGTTATACTCTAAGGTTTATCCTGTAGGATTATTTTTATCTATTGTTGCTTTATTTTCGTTGTTGATAGTATTGTTTCTGCGTTTATTTATTAGAAAGTTGCATTGAATAGGTATATTTTGATTTATAATTTTTCTACTTTTGATAAATTTTGTTTTTATTTTTGAAAATTATCCTAGATATTTAGTTGTATTGATTTCAGAAAAATATTCTGTAAGATTGGATATAAAAAATTGGTGGACTTTAATATTAATTTTATTTTTATTTGTTTATATTATAAAAGTTTATAATGAATCTGATAGATAAAGCCAAAAAATTTATAGAAAATTTTATTAAAAGTAAAATAGAGCCTAAATGATTTGTGTATCACAATTTAGATCATACTTTGTCGGTTTATGATAGAGCAACTTATTTAGCTGATAAAATTTGAATAGATTCTAATTCTAAAGAGGTATTGTTAGTTGCAGCTTTATTTCATGATACTTGACTGTTTAAAGGAAATTATAATTGACATGAAAAAGAATCTGTAAAAGTATTTAAGTTATGGGTTTTAAATGAAAATATAAAAGTAAGTGAAGATTTTGTAAAAAATGTTTCTAGATTAATAATGGTTACAAAGATAGACGCTGACTCAAATAGATTGGATGAGAAGATTTTAAAGGATTCTGATTTAGATAATTTGTGAACTGATAAGTTTTTTTATAATACTAAACTTTTAAAGCAGGAAATAGAAAATATAACTGGTAAAGATATAAAAATTTGTAACTTATTAACTAATACAAGAGATTTATTTAAGGATTTTTCATTTTATACAGATATTCAAAAAATAGAAAGACTTGCAAAATGGAAAGAAAATTTTAATATATTGACACAACTAATTGAAATGTGTAAAAAATGAGAAATTAATAAAGTTGAAAGGATTTTTGCTGATTTGTCGATTTAATTATGTTTTAGATTTTAAATAAATTGCCGATGAAAATTTCTACTTCAGATGTTAAAAGGTGAACAGTTTTGATTATAAATTGAGATCTTTATAGAGTTTTAGATACTACTCATACTCATACGGGTAGATGATCAGCTACATATACTTTTAGAGTAAAAAATTTAAGGACAGGTAATGTTAAGGATGTTACATACAAATCTTGAACAGAATTAGAAGCTGCAGAAGTTAGTACTAAAAATGCTGTGTATTTATATAATACTTGAGATAGATATGCATTTATGGAAAATGATACTTCAGAAATATATGAAATTCCTGCTGAACAAATAGAAGATATAATACCTTACTTGAAAGAGAATTTAGATGTATTTTTGATGATACATGAATGAAATGTTATAGGTGTTATTTTGCCTACTACAATAGAATATAAAATAGTAGAAACTGTACCAGGTGTAAAAGGAGATAGAGCTACTACATGAAAAAAATGGGCAAAATTGGAAACTTGATTGGAAGTTCAAGTACCATTACATAAAAAGGAATGAGATACTGTTATAGTTAATACTATAACTTGAGAAGCTAGTTAGAGATTTTTATAAGTTCAATAAGATGTGTTATGATATATAAAAAAAAGTTAAAAAGGTGAAAAATATTGAAAAATATTAAGATAGAAAAGATAGGATGAGGTGGAGTATGAATCTCCACTTTTTTTAATGGTAAAAAAATAATTATTAATTGAGGTGTTTTGCCAGATAGTGTTGTAAATTGTAGGGTTATAAAAGATAAGAAAGATTATATTCAATGTCAGCTATTAGAGTATGTTGAGTTACCTGAAAATTTAAAGTTAGATGATGTTTGTCAGCATAATATGATATTTCAATATTTTGGCAAAATGTGATGTAATATAGGTTGTTGAGGTTGTAAATGGCAGGCTTTAAGTTATGATGATCAGTTAGGACTAAAACAAAAATTATTTGAAGATAGTTTTAGGTTTATGTACGATTTAATTAAAGATAAGATAAGACAGATTTTACCTGCTCCTGTTATTTTTGGTTATAGGAATAAAGTAGAATTTAGTTTTGGTTATTGTGGATCTAGTAGTAGTTGAAATATAGAGTCTACCATATGATTTCATAAACAGTGAAGATGGGATGAGGTAGTTGATGTAGAAAATTGTAAACTAATATCTGATAAAGCTAATCAAATATATTTTTATATTAAAGATAAAATAAAAAAATCAGATATACCAAACTATGATCAAAAAGTTCATCAATGAGTTTTTAGACATTTGGTGGTAAGATATTGATTTAATACTTCCCAGTTTTTAATAAACCTTGTTGTTGCTAATCAAAATAATGTTGCTTTGGAATATAAAAGTAAATTTGAAGAATTTCTTAATATTTTAAAAAATGATGATTTTTTAGTAACAAATGTTAAAACGTTTATATTAACTTATAATAACTCCTTAGCTGATGTTGTTAAATGAGAGCAGGTTCAAACAGAAGTTTTGCGATGAGATTGATATATATATGAGATTCTAAAGTTATTTAAAAAGGAAGTTAAATTTAGAATTTCCCCTTTTAGTTTTTTTCAAACAAATACTTTAGGAGCTGAACTTTTGTTTACTAAAGCTATTGAATATTTAACACAGTTTTGAAAATCAAAATATAATTATATATTGGATCTTTATTGTTGAACAGGTACAATAGGTTTGAGCTTTTTGAAATTATGATTATGAAAAAGGCTTATAGGAGTAGAACTTTTAAAAGAAGCTATAGATGATGCTTATATAAATGCAAAAATAAATTGATTGGACTGAAAAGTCTATTTTAATTTTTGAAAAGCAGAAAAACTCATTTGGGAAGATCAAAATATAAAAAAGAATTTAAAAAATATAGATTTGGTAATTGTAGATCCTCCAAGAGATGGTTTACATAAAAATGTTGTAAAGTTTTTGATAAAACTTAAAGAAAAAATAAATTATGATTTATTGTATATTTCTTGTAATCCGATAACGTTAGCAAGAGATGTTAAGTTACTTTTGGATAGTAGAAAATTTGATTTAAAAATTCTTCAACCTGTTGATATGTTTCCTCATACTCATCATATTGAAGCTATAAGTATTCTTAAATAATTTAGTACTTGAAATAGTGTATAATTTAGCTAAATTTAATATAGAGAATTTTTAAATCTATATTTATTTTCTGATGAAAAAGTTTCTAATTTACTTTTTAATGATTTTTGTTTTAAGTTTTTTTAAAGTTTGACTTGCTGCTCCTGATGACTTTGTTTTAATTCCTGAAGCAAATAATACTGGTGAAGTTGAAAATGCTATCAGAGATGTTTGATCTAAATGAGGAGAAGTATGGAAAAAATATAATGATAAATATGAAAAAAAATTGAAAAATGATTTATGAGCACAGATAGCAACTGGTATTATGTGATGGGATACAATATTATTGTTTTTAAAATACCTTATTAAATGGTTATCACAATTGGGGATGGTAATAGGTGCTTTGATGATAATTTATGCTTGATATATATATGCTACTGCTGTTTTTACATGAAATGCTACTAAATGATCAACTCCTGTTAAAAATGCTATAATTTGAATTATAATAATTATTTCTAGTTATGTTATTATGAAAATATTAGTTAATATGTTTTTATAATAAAATTTAAAGTTATATGATAAGACTGTTTTATTTAATCTTTATTTTTGTATTAATTTTTTTTGTAAAAATTAGTTTTGCTAAAAATCAAGTTGTTAGTCCAAGTGCTACTGCTGAAGGAGATTGTGTAATTTTTTCTACTAATCAAAAATCTGAGAATCCTTTTCAAGTTTGTGATAATATTAAAAATTTAAAAGTTTTAAATGCTTCAGGTTGTAGATTAGCTTTTCAAAGTTTGAAAGATTTTTGCGAAGATAAATCAGATTATTTGTGACCAGAATCTAGTTATATTTTTGATCATTTGTTAGATGTTTGATTTAGGAAGTTAGATGCTTTAGATGATCTGGTAAGATGAAGTGTAGATAATGATTGACAAACTCGGAGAATTTATGTGAATAAATGGGTAGAAAATATTAAATGAGTAAGGCCACAACAGATAGTAGATGTTTTTAATTATTATTGGAATCCTAATAATTGAATTTTGTTTAAAAAATATTTATATGTTTGTGATGATATAGAGAAAATAATTAGCAAATTAATAACTGTAAATTATTTTAACAATTGAAAATCTACTTTTTCATTTGATAAAGATTTTCTAAAACGTTTATGTATTCAACAAGTATATAGTAGATATTATAAAGAAGAGGCTTTTATTAGATTGCTTTTGATAAAAAAAGGAAATTTGATGTTAGAAAATGAATGGAAAAATTATGTAATAAAACAATTTGTTCAACAAGATTGGCAAAGATTAGTAGAAAAATTTTCTAAATTTGTAGGTTATTTAACAAGAATAGTTAAGTTAATTTGAGAGTGAGCTAAAAATTGTAATAGATAAATTTTTAAGGATTTAACGGATTTTAATTGAGATGTTTGTTGTTTATTCAAGAATTTTTAGATATATACTTTTTTTTGTTACTTTAGCTATGATGATTTTTTCTTTTAGTGTACGAAATGCAAATAAAAAATTGACTAAACAAATTTCTAAGATAGATAGTCAAATAAAACAGTTAAGAAATAAAATGTATTTTGAGAAAAATTTTTATTCCAAATTTTTGCAGAATAGTTGATTAAGTTATATGATTATATCACATAAAAATTGAATACCGGTTAATTGAGAGATAGTTATAAGATTAAGACAAAAGGAAAAAATTTCTAATTTTAAGTCTGATTTAGATTCTACTTGAAATGTTGATGAAAATTCAAATTTATTTTATTGGTATTCGTTTTTAAAAGAAAAACTTAATTTTTAGATGATATATAATAGTTATCATTTTTTTTTAGAATGTATTTGAACTATCTTTTTATTTTTTTAAGTTAGACAAAGAGAATATTTATTGTTGATAAGTATAATATATCATGGAAGATATTAGTGTAGTTTTAGATTTATGAAATTGATATATAAAAGGTGTTGTGATAGGGGAAGAAGAATGAAAAAAAATTGTATTAGCAAAAGATTTAGTAAAGACATCTTGAATGCGTAAAGGTAGGATTGTTGATATAAATGATTTGTGAAAATCAATATTAACTGTTATAGATAATTTTGAAAAAAAATTGGGAGAAGGTGTTATTTCTTCTGTAATATTGGGTATATCACATCCTAAAATGTTGATAAAAAGAGTTGTGGAGCAGAAAAGGATTATAACTTGAACAGTAGAAGAAGATGATATTTATCATTTTGATAAAATTATCACTAGATTTGATGATGAGCCTAATTATGAAATTTTGAAGACTATACCTGTTACTTGGATAATTGATGAACAAGTAAAAGTTAAAGATCCATTGGGAATGCAAGCTAAAAAATTAGAAATGGTAGCTGATATATTTATGGTACCAACAAGTTTTTACAATTGATTAATAGAAACATTTGAAAATATATGAATAGATATTGAAGATATTATACCTAATATTTTATGAGGTGCTGAATCTGTATTTGATGTTGAATTGAAAGATTTATGATGTTGTTTAATTGATATAGGAACGAATCAGACAAGTTTTGTTGTATATGAAGAGTTAGAACCTAAAGTGTATTGAGTTATTCCTTATTGATGAGAAGATGTTACTAAAGATATTAGTATATGATTTCAAGTTGATATAAAAGAAGCAGAAAAGTTGAAAAGAGAAAAATGAATTATTTTGTTAGATGGTCAGAAAATAGAAGATAAAGATTGAGTTGATATAAATTTTCTTTCTGAAATTATATCTGCAAGATATGAAGATATATTTGAAAGGATAAAGAAAATTTTACAAGAGTATGGATTAGATGGCAAACTAGCTTGATGAATATATCTAATATGATGATGAGCTAAAATGAAAAATTTAGATGGTTTTGCAAAAGAGTATTTTAAGCTGCCTGTATTTTATGGTAAAGATAAAAATGTTGGTGTAGGAGATTTAGGAAATAATTTACAGTTTGTGAATGTTTTATGAGATTTGTTGTGGTATGAAAAATATTCTGAAAGATGATGAAGATGATTTAAGTTGAGTTTGTCTTTTGATTGGTTTAATAATATAATAAGTTTTTTCAAAAAATTATTTTAGATCTTAAATTTTTATTTATAAGATGGCTATTCAAGAATTTGTACCTGAATTTATTCCTTGAGCTAGAATAAAAGTTGTTTGAGTTTGATGAGCAGGTTGTAATACTATAAATAGAATGATTCAAGAATGATTAGAGTGAGTAGAATTTATAGCTATAAATACTGATGCTCAAGCTTTAGCGAATAACTTGGCTGAGAAAAAAATAAATATTTGATTAAATATAACAAGAGGATTATGAGCTTGAGCAAATCCTGAAATTTGAAGAAGAGCAGCAGAAGAGAATATTGAAGAGATAAAAAAAGCTTTGCAAGATGCTGATATGGTTTTCATAACTGCTTGAATGTGAGGTTGAACATGAACAGGAGCTGCTCCAGTTATTGCAGCTGCGGCAAAAGAGATGGGTATTTTAACTGTATGAGTAGTTACTAAACCGTTTTCTTTTGAATGAAAAAGAAGGATGATGAATGCAATAGAATGACTACAAAAAATGAAAGAAGCGGTAGATACGATGATAGTTATTCCTAATGATAAAATTTTTAATATAATCGATAGAAAAACCACTTTTAAACAAGCTTTTGGTATGATTGACAAAATTTTACATTTAGGCGTTCAAGGTATTTCAGATTTAATAGTAAAACCAGGAGATATTAATATTGACTTTGCAGATATTAAAGTTATTATGGAAAACAGTTGAACTGCTTTGTTAGGTATAGGTTATTGAGAATGAGAAAATAGAGCAGTCGATGCTGCAAGACAAGCTATTGAAAATCCTTTACTTGAGGCTAAATTAGAGGGTGCTAAAAATATTATTTTTGCAGTAACTGGATGAGAAGATCTTACACCAATTGAGGTTCAAGAGGCTGCTAATGTAATTGCTGATATTGCAGATGAGGATGCTAATATTATTTGGTGAATGACTTTTGATCCTTCTTATGAGTGAGAAGTAAAAGTTACTATTATTGCTACTGGCTTCCCTGAAGTTACTCAACAAGAAATTATTCAATGAAAATCATCAGCACCTTCTTTTATATCAAACAAGATGATTTGAAAAAGAAAAAGATGAATTGATTTTGTAAATAAAGCTATAAAAGAAGAAGGTATAGATAAAAAGGTTCAAACTTTTGTTCCTCAGAGCCAAGATGAAGATGACGAAACTCCAGCATTTATAAAGAAAAGGTTATTAGGAGGATAATTTTAAAAAATTAATTTATTTGGAAATATGTATTTGAAAATATCTTCTCCGGAGTGAATTTTGTTTGAATGAAAAGTAAAAGAAGTTTATGTTCCAACTGAAGATTGATATGTAGGGATATTGCCATGACATGCTCCTTTGGTTTCTGTTTTGAAACCTTGAATATTAAAATTTAAGCCAGAAAAACAGCTGTCTGAAGATGATTTTATAATAGAAGATGATTTTGTTAATATTAGTATTTCTAAATGATTACTTTTTGTTGATTGAGTTAATGTAATTGTAACTACTTCTAAGAGTGTGGCAAGTCCAAAAGAAAGTATTGAAATTTTAAATAAAATGAAACAAGATTTGGAAAAACAAATTGAGCAATTAAAAGCTAAATGATCAATAGAAGAAATAGAAAAAGCATTAATATCTTTACAAACAATTGAGGCAGAAATTAAATTATTACATAAGAAAGGTTTATTAAAATAATAATTTAATTTAGAAAAATAATGGATTTGGTTTTTGCTCAATATTATAATATTTGACCATTTAAAGATATAGTTGTAAATATAAATTTTAGAAAATGAAAATATTTAATAAAGGCGCCGATATGATCAGGTAAAAGTTTTTTGTTTTTTGATGCGCCTTTTTTTTGATTATATTGAAGTAAATTTAGAAATATTTTAAATAAAAAATCTCAAGAATGATTTGTTAGAATAATTTTTTCTATTTGAAATGATGATAACAAACAATTTTATTTAGTTGAAAGACTAATTAAAGCTACTAGAACAGGTGGAGAGTCTGTTCAATTAAGAGTTTTTTCATTGCAAATAAAAAATGAAGTCTTTTTTAATTCAAATATTTTTAGCGCTGATATTTTGTCTTTTCAAGAAAAAAAAGTTTGATTGTGAAAAACTTTTTTGTCGGTATATAATGAGTTTTTTAAGTTAATGAAAGATATTTTTAATATAGAAGAGTTAAAATTTAAATCTTCTTCTGAATGACAAAAATTATTGAATGAATTATTACCTCCAAAAGAGGTATTTCTTTCTACTTGTTTTTTGATGCAGGATTCTGATAATATTTTTGAAATGTCACCTTCTGAGAGAATAAATATTTTTAAAAATATTTTTAATTTGATTTGAATTGATGAGATAAAAGATAAATTAGCAGAAAGGAAAAAAGAGTTAAATCTACATATAAAACTTTTGTCGTCTGAGGATAGATGGGTACAAAAATTTCATGCTATTAAGTCTAAAATGTTAGAACTTTATAAACAATTAAATTTTTTTATAAAAGAAGATTTAATTTTTGATTTGATGTCATGAGGTATTTCAGAACCTTTTGATTTCGATTTTGAAAAATATCGAAATTTACTACAAGATCAGAAGGCAAAGTATCAACAATTGGAGAAAGAAGAAAAAATATTAATTGAAGCTAAAAATACTTTAGAGTTGAAGAAAAAAGGTTATGAAAAACAGTTGAGTAAATTGCAATCTTCTATAGAGGAAAAAAGAAAAATTTTGAAAGATTTTGATAAAAATCAATATGAAAAGTTAAAAGAGGAGTATTTTAAATTAAAAGAGAAAATTAATAGTTTACTTAATCAATATCTTTCCTCTTTAGATATTAATTATAGAAAATTATTATGAGATAAAGATTTTCAACAAATTTCTAAATATTTTGATGATTTTATTAATGAATGATTACAACTTAGATCTAAATTGGATAATTTAAAACTTCAATATGAAAAAATAAAGCAAGAATATGATTTTTTAAATAAAAAATTAGAAGAAGTTGATTTTAAACCTGGCACTCAATATTATCAATTATTTATCACAGAAAAGAAAAAGATAGAAACTGAGATAAAAAGTAAGATAAATGAAATACTAATTGAAATAAAAAATTTAGAAGAAAAAAAGCAACAATTACAACAACAAAGAGAGGAATTATTACAACAAATAGAAGAAATTTCCAAGATTCTTACAAAAGAGCTTAAATTTTCTTGTAGTCTTATCAAAAAAGATTGTCCTTTTATAAAAGATATTAAAAAAGAACAAGTTGCTCATTTAGAAAATCAGATAAATAACATAAAAGTAAAAATTAAGGAGATAGAGTCCCAAATTAAAGAAATTGACAAATTGCTTGAAGAGAAAAAAAAGCAGAAAATACAATTGGAAAAAGATCTTAATGAAGAATGAGTTTTTAGAGATTTAGAAAAAAAGTATAAAAATAAAATTTTGCAAGATAGAGACAAAATTTTAGAAGAATTAAAAAAGTTAAATTTTGAGGAGAAAAAGAAAAATATTTTTTTTCAAATTTCAGAGATTGAAAGTGTACTTTCTAAAAAAAGAGAAGAATTAAAAAAGATGAATTATTCTTTATTTAAAAATTTATATAATGAATCTAAAAAACTTTATCAAAAAGTTAAATTGTTAGAAGATAAACTCTTAAATATGGAAAAAATGTTTCAAGAGATATGAAAATTTGAGACTGAAATTTTAACAATGCAAGCAGAGATAAATAAGATTAATCAGTTTCTTTCAGATTTATTGGAAGAAGAGAAGCAATTAGTTTTAAAATTAACAAAATTGCAAGCTGAAAAAGAAAAGATATTATTAAAAGATGTTGATAATATAGAGAAAAATTTTAAAGAGTTTGAATCTTTATATTTTCAATGGAAAAATCTTTATCAAGAGTATAAAGATGCTCAAATAGAAGTTGATAAATATAAACAAGAGTATAAAATAGTATCAGATTTATACAATATTTTTTCAAAAGAATTGATGCTTTTAGTATTAGATGATTTTTTACCTCTTCTTTTTGAAGTTATAAATTCGTATCTTTCTAAAGTTGTTGATTTTCAACTTAAACATGAGTTAAAGAAAAAATGAAAAGATAGATTAGAATTAGAAATTTTTGTTTCTGATGATAAATGAGAAAGAGGTGTAAAGTCTTTGAGTGGATGACAAAAAACTGTGTTGAAGTTGGCATGGATTTTAGCTATAGCTCAAATGGTACAACCAGAATTTTTGTTTTTAGATGAAACAATAAATAATTTGGATTTTGAGTCTATTTGAAGAGTAGCAGATATGATAGAAGAATTTGTTGAGAAAAATAATATTAAGTTTTATGTTGTTACTCATTCTAAACAAATACAAGATATGAATATATGGGATGAAATAATAGAAGTAGAAAAGTAGTGGATTTTTATAATTTTTATATTAAGTTGTAAAATAATTTATTATGGAGTTAAAAGATTTGTTAAAGACTAATAAAAGGTATTTAAATATTTTGTATTCTAATTGAATCAAAACTGTCAAAGATTTTTTTGAATATTTTCCTAGAGATTATGAAGATAGAACTAAAGTTAAAAAAGTTTCTGAAGTTGTGTTAGATTGATGAGTGCAAATAGTAAAAGGTAAAGTAATTGACAAAAAGTTGATTACTACTCCTACTTGAAAAAAATTGGTAGAGATAATTTTAGAAGATATTGATGGTGTAAAATTTTATATACATTATATAAATTCAGTTTTTTGGTTAAAGCAATTTGTAAAAAATAATTGGTATTTGGTAATATGAAAACCTAAGTTTGAATATTGAAGACTTATTTATTGGCATCCTGAAATTAAACAAACTATATCTTCTGACAATTTTTTGAGCCAATCTTCTGACAGTCTTCTGAAACAATCTTCCGACAAATCCTTGTTATCTTATGATATTTGAAGAATCTATCCTATTTATTCTGAGCTTTGAGGTATTAAATCTTCATGGTTTGCAAAAAAAATTTGGGAAAATTTGGATAAAATTGATGAAATTTTTGAAGAATATTATCCTGAAGATTTTTTGAAAGAGTTTAATTTGTTAGATATAATTTCAACAATAAAAAATATTCACTATCCTGCTAGTCGAGAGTTATTAAAAAAAGCTAAAACAAGGATTTGGTTTGATAAATTATTAAGAATTCAATTAATTAGTTTAATAGAGAAGTTAGA
>CAYNHJ010000012.1:0-14236 GCA_964397125.1 uncultured Candidatus Peribacteria bacterium | reverse complement strand
TATTTTCCTCATCTTCCAAAATTATATAACTATTCCAAATTTGTCAAACTATTTTGAATATTTTTCACTGTTTAGTAACTACTAATCAATAACTATTCTTTTCTCAAACAAATCACTTAAAATTCTCTGATATTACAAAATTGTCAAACTCTACCAATCTATTCTCTTTTCAATCAAAACTAAACTTTCAATTTAAAAATAATTTTTTTTGTAAATCTATATCGGCAATTTCCTTTTCACTTTCTTTAATACTATTTTCTGTTATCTCTAATCATCTTCTGCTATCTATTCCTCACACATTAATTTTATCTTTTTCAAAAATAGATCTTATAGCACTTTCAACAAAATTGAATACACTACCAGGATCTTGATATCTAACTTCCATTTTTCTTGGATGAACATTTACATCCAACAGTGATGGTTCCAAATCCAAAAATAAAATAACAAAAGGATATTTCCCAGGTTCAATTTGTCTATAATAAGCTTGTATAATAGCTTTTTTTAAAACTTTATCAACTACAGGTCTTTTATTAACATAAATATAAAAATTATCAGGAGTATTAAAAATTAAACTACTATCGGAAACAAAACCATAAATTTTCATTTTTCAATCAGCTGAAGATCTTTCTAAATATTTCAACTTTTTAAAAATATCATTTCAAAAAATATTTAAAACTCTATCTGCTATATTACTGGATTTGCCAAAAGAAAATAAAATTTTTCCATCAGTAATTAATTTAAAATTTACATCAGGATTAATTAAACAATAATCTAGAAAAAGTCTTCTTATATATTTTTCTTCAGTTTCTTTAGATTTTAAATATTTTTTTCTTACAGGAACATTGTAAAAAAGATTCTCAACATAAACTACAGTTCCTTTTTCTTTTGGAAATGGTATAGGATTAATTTTTCTATTATTTTCTATTTTAACAAGCTCATATCAAATAGGTTGTTCTGAAATTTTAGATTGTAATTTAAATTTACTAACTTCAGAAATAGCAGCTAATGCCTCTCATCTAAATCAATAAGTCAAAATTCTGCTTAAATCTTCTTCAGAAGTAATTTTGCTAGTTGCATATCTTTCTACAGCTAAAGGCAAATCTTCTTTTGATATTCAACTTCAATTATCTTCAACTTTAATAATTTTTTTTCATCAATCTAGTATTTCAACAACTATATCATCTGCTCCAGCATCTAGACTATTTTCTATAAGTTCTTTAACAACTGAAGCTGGTCTTTCTACTATCTCTCAAGCTTTAAGTTTATTAATCAAATATTGAGGTAATTTATGTATCATTTTATTGACTTTATATTGAAAATATTTTTAAAATTATTAGTTTATTAGTAAAATATTAACAATTTTATCCTAAAATTCAAAACTAATGAGAAAAAGAAAAAATATCATATCTTTTTCAGCAGAAAACAATAAAAAAGACTTTTTGAATAATAAAGCTCCATTTTTATCAAAAAAATTAGCTGAAGAACTAGTTAATATTTTCTCAAAAATACATTTAAATAGAATAATAAAAATTAATTTACAAATTCAAAAAAACGAACTAAAAGTATCTCTATGAGAAAACATTATTAGAAATATACCTCATTTTATTCAATGGTGTAAGATACATTGATTTATATTGTTGCCTGAAGAAATTTCTATAAAGAAAAATCTTTTAAGAATTAATATCAAAAAAACTGAAGATATAAATAAAATCCAAGTAAATCCAGAAATTATAAAAAGTTTAAAACTACTTACAAATATGCTAGCTTTAGGTGGATGGAAAAATTTTAAAAATTGAAATATATTTCTAGCAAATAAATTTGTAGAAGCTTTTAAAAAAATAGTAGAGTTTCGAATACTATTAGAAGAAAGTTATAAACAAATTAGACAAATTTATAAAAATACATTTGTAGAAAAAGATATAACAGAAATAATTTTTGCTGAAATTTTCTTACACTTTATTGATGAAATATCTAAACATCCAGATATTATCAATCATTCTTTTATATGAATAGAGTTAGCTACATTCAATGAAGATCATCATCAAAAAATAGATCACAAATTAGAAATTACTACAACAGAAAATAAATTTGACTTTGACATACAAATAACTGTTTCTAATATATCAAGAAAAACAGATATATTAAAAATAAAATCTCAAAAAAATTTAAAAAGACCATATATTATAATTTCTTTAAATCCTATCTTTAGCCAAATAAATTTAACTTCTTTAAGAGATTATTATTTCCACCGACTTGAAAATAAAATCTTTCTTAAAAAAGAATTATGAGGAAATTTTCCTTATTTTTATAGACAACTTCCTGAATGATTGGTAAATAGTCTAAAAACTTTAATTAGAACTATATGAATATTTTTAATTCAACTAGCAAATCATCAAATAATCTTAAAAGAAAATTCTACCATCAAAATTGACTCTTCCACGACTATTATAATTCAAGAAACACCTAAAGAATTTAATAATTTTAAAAACGATATCTATTTTATCCAAATTCAACATAACTGAATTCCTATATGAAATTTAAGATACATTGCCCCAACATTTACTTAACAGTTACAGATTTAGCTAAATTTCTAGGTTTATCAATCTCTCTTCATAGAAAATCTGCTACATAATACGCTAAAAGCTGACCAACTACAACTGTCAAAAAAGGATATAACAAAAAATTCCTAACAGATGGTATTTTTATCTGCCAATCAAAATTTGGAACATCAACATCACCTATAACTAAAACCCTACCTCCTCTAGCTTTGACTTCTTTAATTGAAGAAATATTTTCCTTCTCTAATCAATCGTTAGGCACAAACACTATAGTTGGAACATTTTCATCTATCAATGCTAAAGGTCAATGTTTCAATTCTCAAGCAGGATAAGCTTCTGAATGTAAATAAGTTATTTCTTTAAATTTTAAACTACTCTCATAAGCAATAGGGAGTTGATAACTTCTTCACAAAAAGAAAAAATTTTTATATTTAGATAAATCTATTGCAATTTTAAATATATCACCTGAAGAATTTAAAATATTTTCAATATAAGAAGATAAATTTTTCAATTCTTCTATTATGTTATTATAAAAATCTGGAGAAATATTATTAAATTTATTTGCTAAATATAATGCTAAAAGCAATATAGCTAAAATTTGACCTATAAAAGCTTTTGTTGATGCAACTCCAATTTCTACTCAACATCTAGTAAAAATTCACATATCAGTGAGTCTAGATATAGTAGATCAAACAACATTTACTATTCATAAAGTCAACCCTCATTTATTTTTCACCAACTTTAAAGCCTCTATTGTATCAGCAGTCTCTCATGATTGTGATATAAATACAAACAAAGTATTTTTAACACTAAACCTTTTATAAACAAATTCACTAGCAATCTCTGCAGAACTATCTATTCAAACTAAATTTTGAATCCACCGACTTCCTAACATTCAAGCATGATATGACGTTCAACATCATACAAAAACAACTTTTCTAATATCATAATTTTTTAAATTTCTAAACGCATCAATAACTATCTTTTTATTTTCCCAATCAATTCTTCACTTAAAAAATCTTCTTATTACTTCAGGTTGTTCAAAAATTTCTTTTAACATAAAATGTTTAAACTTTCATTTACTAATTTCTAATTCATCCACATTTATTTTCTTTATAGGTTTACTAGTAATAACTCCTTCAGATTTTATAACAAAATCATTTCATCTGACATAAACCAGGTCCCCATCATCAAGAACAATATAGTTTTTTGCAAATCAAGCCAATCAATTTATATCCGAAGAAAAGAAAAATTCATTATCATCAAATCATAAAATCAAAGGAGATCAAAATTTTACACCTATAATTTCTCATGGATGATTTTTATTAATAATTAACAAAGCATACGCTCATTCTAAATCTTGTAAAACTCTCTCTACAGTTTCAAGAAAATTTCAATTATAATAATATTCTAAAAGTTTAGCTATTACTTCAGTATCTGTTTCAGAATAAAAATTATATCACTTTTCTAATAAAAACTTTTTTAGCTGATCAGCATTTTCAATAATTCAATTATGAACTAAACAAAACTCTCATTTTGTATCTGTATGAGGATGTGTATTTGCCTCATTTACTCCTCAATGAGTAGCCCATCTAGTATGTCCTATTCATAAATTCCAAATATTATTATCTAATCTGAAAACTTCATCTATCTTTTGAGACAACTTAGATACCTCTCATACAGATTTTACGATTTTTATTTCTCCAGTTTTACTATTACTTACAGCTATTCAAGCAGAATCATATCAACGATATTCTAATTTTCTAAGTCAAGTTAAAATAATATTATAAGCATCTTTTCTCTGTCATCTGTATCAAAAAATACCACACATAGTATAAAATTATATATAATATAAATTTATTTAATGCATTTGAAATTCAAAATTATCTTTAGCAATAATATGTTTTACATAAAATTTATCATATCATCATCCTAAACTATTATCAGTATCTTCTAATCCACCTATAATAGCTAACTTTCAATTATTAACCAAATCTTTAAATTTATTATAAGCATAATTAACTTGATACTCTAAATTTGCTAATACTCCCTTAAACCACCTTTCATTAAAATCAGTAATATTTTCTAATCAATTTAAAGCAGGTCTGATATAATTTAATTCTTTTTTAATAGCAGATGATAAATTATCATATTCAAAAAGCGCAGCTTTGACAGCTCCACAATTAGTATGAGCAAAAATAAAAAGTATTGGTGTTTTTAAATGTAAAACTCAATACTCAACAGAACCTTCATTATTTCAAACAGTATTTCATATATTTTCTATTCTAAAAACTCTATCTAAAGCATCTTTTCAACCAAATCCTATATCAGAGGTATCTACTCTAGAATCACTACATTCAATTAAAGTCATAAAAGGATGTTGAGCCTTTGCCATCTTACTTAAATTAGCCTGATCAGTTATGAATTCTTTATTTCTATTCTCTAAATATTGCAAGAATTCTGAAAGTTTCATTAGTTTAACAATATTAGGATATAAAATTTGGAACGATAACCGAATAATTTCTACTTTTTTCTAATCAAAACTTCAAAACCTTTTAAAGGTTTGTTAAACAGTATCTTTACATATGGCATATTACAGGTAGCTTTTTCAATTTCTGCTCAATCTAAAGATAATACTTTTCTTATCTTCACTTTTCATAACCCATAAGGAGCAATATACTCAAATTCATCTCATTGTCTAATTGTTACTTTAGGTATAACTATTTTTTCTTCTGAGATATTTTCTCCCACTAAATAACTATCAACATCTTCTAAAACTAATCAACTATATTCATACATAGATATAGGACCAGCTCTATCTTGTGTAATAGACGCTAAAGTATAGCCTGGGCTAAAATCTCAACAACAATTAATATTTTCATCTTCTTTAGCCAATTGTATAATTTCATTGATAGTTTTTTTTTCAAGTTTATCAACAAATTTATACACCTGTTTTCTTATATCATTATCTGATAATTTTTCAAACTCATCTTTAATATTTCATTTTCAATCTGTTATCTCCATTTCGGGTGTAAATCTAATATCGTTAAACAAAAATCACTCCCAATAATATCTATGAGGAATTTTATAAACTAAATTTTTAATATTTTCATCAATATGCTTTCAACTAATAATAGCATCCCTAACATGCTTATAAGCTTTCACAGTAGCTGCAACATAAAATTCAGACTTACTTCTTCATTCAATTTTTAGACCATCTACAATATCCAAAAGTTCACCTAATCTATTAATAGTACATAAATCCTTTGAAGAAAGAAGATAACTTCATTGTTCATCCTCAACTAACTGAAAAAGTCTTCCAGGCCTTTTCTCCTCTTCAAGATAAACTTTAAATTTGTATCTACAAACATGACTACATTCTCATTTATTACCATCTCTTCAAGAAAAATATTCTCCTAGAAGACATCTTCCAGAATAAGTCATACACATTGCTCAATGAACAAAAATTTCCAACTCAATTTCAGGAACTTCTTTCTTTATCTGCTCTATTTCTTTTATATGTAATTCTCTTGCTAAAACTATTCTTTTTATACCCAAGTCAACCCAAAATCTAACAGCTTCATAGTTTAAAGTTGATGTCTGAGTACTTAAATGTAAAGGGACATTTGGTAAATATTTTTTTATTATACGATAAGTCCCAGGATCAGAAAAAATTATTGCATCAGGATTTAAATCTGATATATGTTCTACAATATTTTCAAAAATTTTTATATCTATATTTCTTGGAAAAATATTCATAGTAAGATATGCTTTTGCTCAGATTTTATGCAAATCTTCTATAGTTTTTTTTAACTGCTGGAAAGTTTTAATTTTATTTTGTCTCATTCTCAAAGAGGTGAAAGGTACTCACAAATATACTGCTTCTGCACCATTTAAAGCAGCTACAACAGCTTTTGTATAACTTCAACCAGGAGCAACAATTTCAGGAATATGATTTACCATAAAATTATCTTACAAATTAAAGATAAATAATATATTTTAAGAAGTTAAATAATTAATAAACCAAACAGCCATTCTTAAAATTATATAAACTCAACTTATAATCACTACTCATAAAACTAAATTTAAGAATCTTGACTTAATTTTTCATATTTCACTTTGTCATAGTCAAGAAGAAAGCATCAACTTTAATCAATTATACATTATTAATATTAATGCAGCTGTCCAAGCTACAAAAAAAAGCCAATCAATATAAGGTAATATTCAATTAGAAATTCCTTCTAAAGTATCCTTTATTCAGGACTTTCATCATATTTCCGTAGTTAAAGTATGAGAAACATTTTGTTCATCAGATTTTAGCTCATTTAATATTGATTTTGGATCATTTGTCCAGTCAACACTTAGCAAGTTCTCCATAACTGTTTAATAAATTAATATAAAAATTATTTAACTTTTAACGAAATTTCTTACTAAACTATCTATTTTATTCTTATTTACTAACTTATCTACAAATAAAATTCCATCTAAATGGTCGACCTCATGTTGGACTATTCTAGCATTAAGACCAGTCAATCTCTTTTTTTTTCTTCTTCAACGAATATCTATATATTCCACTACAATCTCATTTGATCTTTCTACATCTCAAAATATTCATGGTAAAGACAAACAAGCCTCTTCTTCTATATTAGTTTCTTTTGAAAAATAAGTTATTTTAGGATTAACCATAACTTCATCTCATAAAAATTTATAATCTTTTCATTTTTTAGACCAGAATGTTACAGCTATCATTCTTATATTCTTTCAAATTTGTGGTGCCGCAAGTCATACTCAATCATATTCATACATTAAAGTCTTCAATATTAATCAAAACTCTTTAATTTCATCATCAACATAAGTTACCGGTAAACTTTTTTTTCTTAAAATAGGATTATTCACACCTACCTGAATAGGATACATTTTTTTTAATTTTTCTATATTCATTATAGTAACCATTAAGTTTGTATAAATTCTTTTTCATAAGGAGAAGCTAATATTTTAATAGCTATATGTTGATTACCTGCAAAAAATAAACCTTCTCATACTCAAGAAGCTACCAAAAGTTGTTTTTCAGCATCAGATAATCACAAAATTTGTTGAAGGGATTTTATAGAAGCAGGAGACTGTTTCAAGAGAATTTGTATTGAAGAATTAGATATAATAGGTTTACCATATTCTGATCTTATAAAATCTTCTATATCTTGAGTTATAGTTGTAACTCAAAGTTTATATTTTCTAGCTCTTTTTATTAAACCATACAAAAAATTAGCAGATATATTATGTTTCATCATTATCCACGCTTCATCTATCACTAAAATTCTTGGTCTTTTTTTAGCCCTTACTCTTCACCATATAAAATTTAAAATATTATACATTGCAGGAGTTTTTAATGCATCTTCTAAATCTCTAATACTAAATACAGTTAATCAACTGTCTAAATCTACATTAGTATAATTATTAAAAAGCTTTCAATAAGTTCATTTTACATATTTGTACAATCTTGTTGCTATTTTATCTCATCACTCCATTCATTCCAAGACGTTTAACAAATCCTCCATCAAAGGAGGTGTTTTTCATTCCATGGACTCATCTTCAAAAGTTATTTCTTTTAAAGAATAAGTAGTTTGTAATGCCTTATCTAGTATTGATTCTTCTTCTGGTGTAAGTCCTCAAATAAGTACACCTATAAGTCAAATTAAATTCATAATATGAGATCTTAAAAGATCTCATTGACCATATTCAACATCTTCTATTTTAGGAGGTAGGTCAAAAGGATTAATATGTTGTTGACTATTTACAGCAACATTTATATATGTTCATCAAACTTTATCAATTAGAGTTTTATACTCATTTTCTGGATCAATAACAATAACTTCTACTCAAAGCAATAAATATCTTAATATTTCCAACTTAGTAGTAAATGATTTACCAGCTCAAGAAGTAGCTAAAATTACTTCATTAGCATTAGGTAATTTTTTAGAAAATCTATTAAAAATAACAAGACCTCATGTATGTTTATTAATTCCATATAATATTCATTCGCTATCAGAAAGCTCATTTGATATAAAAGGAAAACTTCCAGCAAGAGATGTAGTAACCATACTTCTAGAAATTCACAAATCATCAATACATAAAGGTAAAGTACTATTAAACCCTTCATCCATCCTAAAAGCGGCTCTTTTTACCCTTACACCATATCAAGAAATTTTTTGTTCAAATTTTTTAGAAAGCTCATCTAACTTTTCTAAATCATTCTCATATAAACTAATATAATAACTCGCCTCAAAATATCTTTCCTCTCTTGTAGTCAATTTTCTTCTAATTTCTTCTACATCTTCGTATTCTTTTTGTATTTCCATATCAAGAGTAATACCTCTTTCTAACGCAGAATTAATTTCAGCTTTTAGTTGTGTTGCTCTTCTTTTAAGCATCGCCTGAATTTTTGCATCATCTTCTGGATATATAAACCATGACATATCCCATTTACCATCAAAACTGATGACATCTCTTGTCCACAAAAAATCTATATAAGAAGGATACATATTAGCATAATAAGTTCTTCCAAACATTCAACTAACATTAAAATAACTAGGTTTAACTTCAAAATAAGAAGGAGCTATATGATCTTTGTAATCGGCTAATGTGTTTACATATTCTTTCTCATATTCTAGTATATATTTCCTAAGTTCAGGAGTCAAAAGTTTATCATCATATTTATCATCAGGTAGATTAATAATATACTTTAGCTGCTCTTCTAAAGATTTACCTGAAATTTTATCATCAGTTTTAGTAGTCTTAATCTTATTTTTCTTTGAAGCTTTAGAATTATCTTTTTTGGAAACAGAAGGAAAAAATATAGAAAAAATTTTATCAAAAAATCATACATTTTTTTTATTAGTAGAAGACTTTTTTAAAATATTTTTATCATATTCTGGATATCATCCAAATTCAACATACTTAGTATAATCTGTGTCAAAAAGTTTATTTTTAATTTTTTCTAACATAATAATTTAACAAAATTAATTAACTAAATAACTATCAATTATCTTTTTTATATCATCTACATAAATAGGAGTTCAGTATCTTAAATATCTCACTAAAATATTCCATTTATACTTTTCAGGATGCAAAAGATAAGTATTATTTCTTAAATCATCTATATGAAGATTAACATAATTTTTGATAACTTTTCTTATAAATTTATATTTTTCAATTTCATTTTCAAATCTAATTTTTCAATTAATCTCATAGTTAGAAACTACTTTTTCAACTATATTCCATAAAAATAAACTATTAGAAATGTAATAAACATTTTTTAATCTTCTAGAATCAGAAACAAAATGATATTTTCATTTTTTTATATTTCAACTAAGTATCTTTCAATTTAAATTTACAATTACTTTATCAATATTCAAAGAAAAAGTTTTTTGAAAATATCAACTAGAATTTGAACTATCTATTTTCTTTCTTCAAGAGAATATTTCAATTTGTTTATTATATTTTGAAATATCTGCTTGTAAATTTCTAAAAACTCATAAACTAGCCAATAAAACTAATATACCTAATCCTGCTACAGAAATTTTTAAATTTTCTATCTTAACTATAGAATCTATCTTTAAACTCTTAAATTTATCTATAAATAAAATAACTACTCCTACTACCACTAACCACAAATTTCAAAATAATATTAAAATCAAGCTAACCATTATTTTCACATATTCAATAAAATTTATCTTATCCAAAGATATAATCCTCTTTATAAAATTAAACTCATTTTCATTTCTAGAAAAATACAAAAGTAATATAAATTTAAATCTATTCCAAGCTATTTCACCATTTTTATTTGAATAAAAATAATTTTTAAATATCTTGTTTAAAAGATAAATATACAAATATTTAAAAAAAGAAGGCATATAAATTCCTTTTACAATAAACTTTTCTAAACTCAATAGATTATTTCTAAGAAAAAAAATATCTAAATAATTTCTTAACAGACGAAAATTTCTTACATCTAACTTATTTACTTGTTCTAAAAAAGTTATGTATAAAATTTCTTTTAAATAAAAATATTTAACAAAAACATTTAAAAATTTACGATCAAGACTTGAAAGTAATGATCTAACTTCAAAAAATTTTACCAGATCATCATATTTTAAAACAGACTTATCAATTAAATATTTTAATCACAATTTATCCAAAAACTCAATTCAACTCTTTAAATCAATTTTTTTTTCAAATTCAAAAAGTTTCAAATAATCTAATCGAAATACTATGTTATCTTTGCTAAATCTAAAATTGTTCAATTGTAAAATTTTTTTAAACAAATCTATTTTTTTTGTTTTAATCGAAAACCAAAAAATATATGATACAAAATTTGCCAAAGGATATAAAAGATCAGCATTTACTTTTCAATTATTTATTAACAATTTAGACCAGTATTTTTTCTTTTTATCCAAATTAATTTTTATATTTGATAATAAAAACTGTTTCCAAACTTCTTCTAAAAACAATTTTTCTTCATCAGAAAGATCTAAATCTTTCTCTTCTAAAATTAAATATTTTAACCATTTTAAAACTTTAGGAATTAAATATTTCTTATAATTTAAATAAGAATAAAAAAAATTTTGGGGATCTATAAAAATTTTATTAGCATTTAACAATTCATTAAAAAATTTTATATTTTCCTCTGTTAAAAGAAAAGACTTGTAAAATTTTAAAAACAAAAAATTATTTTTTCTGAAAAGATTTAATCTATCTAAATAAATGCTATTAAAATATACAACTTTATCAATATAAAACCACAAAGAAAAAATAAACTTAAAAATATTTTTTTCTTTTAAAATTTTATCAACTTCTTCATTTAGTATATCATAAAGATTATCGTCAAATTTTTTCATTTATTTTTGTTTTTGTTTAATTTTTAAATTTTCTTATAATATTATTTTAAATAATTTCTAAAATTTTTCAAATTTTACAAACGCTAAAAATTAAACATAAACTTAAATACAGCATAAGCCTCATCAAAATCTATAAAATAAGGAGAAAAAGAAACAAAACTAAATACAGATTTGGAAATTAATTTTTTAACTATATCTATAGTTTTTATAGACATTCCCATATCTTTATGCCAAAAATCTAAATCTATATTTAAAATAAATTTTTTTCAATTTAACTGATCAACTATATTAAACAGACTATATTCTGTCCTAACTTGTATAACTTTTTTGATCAATCAAAATTGAACCAACGGTTTTATATAATTTCAAACATTAGTTTTATAAAAAATATCTTCTAAATCAGACAAATTCACTTTACAATCTTTCATATCTGAATGTTGATCTATATGTATAAATAACTCAACATTTTCTAAATAAACTTTTATCTTTTCTACCAACCATCATAAAACAATATAATTATGATTGTCAACAACTAAAATTTTTTTATCTAAATCACAAACAAAATTATTTAATCATCTAAATGATTTTAATATTCACTTATCCAATAATTCAAAAACTATATTATTTCACTGACTAACGCTTTCTAATCTATCAAAAACTAAATCATTTATGTAAATTTTAGCTTCACCTTTAATCTCTTTTCTCTTTTCATAATCAAAAATATTATTTCAAATCTTTTCTTCTATCCAAAATCATAATCTCATAAATTTTTTAATAAAATAGGTAAAATTTCTTTAAACTTAGAAGTTAAAATTTTTATATTGTGTGTCAATTCTTGTAAAATCAATTGCTTTTTCTTTCTTTTTAATTCTGGATAAAGAAGAAACTCTATTTGTTTATTTTCATCAAAAGTTAAAAAAGACAAATTATTATCATCTGAAACTCATTTTATAGTTATAATAGGAATACTAAATAAATTTGTCAAATTTGCTACCCAAAAACTTTCTAAGTCAAAAATATAAGACCAGTCATAAATTATATCTGAATGATATCATACTCTAAATTTAGTAACTATATTAGAAAAACTAATTTTTAATTGTCCTTTTAATTGTTTTTCAAATTTATCTATATATCTATATTTTTGTCAATCAAAAATTTTATATCCATCTGATAAAAAAGCTCTTTTAATAAAAAAAATATCTCATATCATTGATTTATCTTTTCATCAACAAATACCTCGATGAATAACAAATTTATAATTTTGTCTAATAATCAACTTTTCAAGCTTAAAAGCAAAATTTCGTCATTTATTTTCATTTAATACTTGTACATCTAGTATTTGTTTATATCTATTTAAAAAATCGTAATCACTTAACTCTTCTTTATAATTTAGAACCAAAAGACCTTTCATACCAAAAAATTATTTTATAAAGAAAAGCGGCTGTAAATAACAGCCGCCCGCCTTCACCGGGGGCCGGGCGGCCGTTTCAAATTTAAATAGGATATTTTTTACCCTACCTAAATTTGAATTAGCCGCCCGGCCCCCGAAGCTCGAGCTCCTCCTATACCCTGGGTAGGGGGAGTGAGCTCCGAGGGATACCTCGTTACCGATGAGGGGCTGTTGAATACAACAACCACCTCATCAGTTTTTAATGTTAATATTATTTTAAATAAATCAAATTTTTTTTCAAAAGTTGTTATTAATAGTCTAAAAATACTCATATTTTAATATTGACAAACTAAAAATCAATTATATCTTTTAAAATAAATGATAACTAATAGTTATCATCTAAACAAAACTAAAATCTGTCTTCCAACTTTTTGATTTTTTCTTCTATAAACTTGTGGAAGAATATTCAATTTAAAATTAAAATTTTTGATCAATCTATTTAAATTTACAACAAAATTTTCAAAATAATAATCTTTTCATCACTTTAACTTATAAACTGGTAAACAAAATATAACTCCTTTTAAATTTTGTAAAACTGGAAATATTTTACTAAACAAACTCATATATAACATACTAACCTGAGATTCATATTTTCTTGCTAATTCGTCAGATATGACACTAGTAACCACAGGACCCAAATATCATTCTGTAACAATCCAATCAACTCAATGTAAAAATTTTTTATTAAAAGATTTTAAAACATCATATTTAAAAATATCAATCTTTGAATCTGGCTTAACCTTAGATACCCACCACTTTAAATTTTGTTTTGAAGGTGAAGTATTAATATCTGATCCCCATATCTTTCAAAAATCTAACCAATCAGCCATAAATAAAGTTGTCCCTAATCAACAGAAAGGATCCCATAAATTTCAAACATAGTCACATTTAGTAACAATATTTATCATCATATGAACTAATTTAGATGGCATCATTCATATTTTCATACTTCTTACAGGTTTTCAAAAATCTATTAATTCATAAATATTTATATTTTGATAATTTTTAACATATAAAAAAAATTTTTTATAAACTAATATTTCAATACCTTTACTCTTAACCTCTATATCTGTATGGAGTAAATCAACTATTTTATATCTTTTTATCAATCATTTATCTTTTAAATACTTAGCTAATTTTATAGAATTAGTTCCTACTAAAGTCCTTCAGCTAGAAAGTATAACTTCCTCTATATTTTCTATTCATCTTAATAAAATTCATCGTTTAACAATACCTGCTAATCTACTTATGTATTTCTTTATATAAGATCCATCGTTAGTTCCATTTAACAACACTACATCATCCTCTACAGTTATAATCTTATCTTCTCAAAT
>CAYNHJ010000011.1:3620-14633 GCA_964397125.1 uncultured Candidatus Peribacteria bacterium | reverse complement strand
AAATTTTAGAACTTCAAGACATAAAGCAAATTAAACCAAATTTAGATGCTTTAAAAATAATTTCTAAAAATACTGCTGAGAAAATTCAGGCAATCCCTTTTGATATTGAAAAAAAAATGATTTATATTTTAACAACAAATAATTATCCAAATTTACTTTCAGTTTTAGAAGATAAGTTGACATCTAAATGATATAAACGAGAGTATTTTTATACTGATGAAAGCAATTTCTGGCATGCTTTGACTTGGTATGATTTGTTAGAGAAACTAGAAGAGAGGGTAAAGTTAGAAAAAATGCAATTAAAAACCGCAAGGTGAAAACAAGCTATAGATTTAATAAAAAAAGTTTATAGTGAAAAACATAAATATTCAGAATGAGATTTTATAAAACTTTTGATAAGGTTAGCTTTTCAAGCTTGAGCTTCTGATCTTCATTTTCAACCAGAGGAAATGGGGGTTTTTATGAGGATAAGGAAAGATTGATTATTAAAGACAGTTTTAAGTTTTTCACATAATGAGTTTAAGAAATATCTTTTGAAATTAAAATTTATTTCAGGTGTTAGAATGAATGTCGATTGGATTCCTCAAGATTGAAGATTTGATTTTGATGTTTATGATCCTGATTTATGAAAAGAGAAAAAAATAGATGTGAGAGTAAGCTTTATGCCATGACTTAGAGGAGAGAGTGTAGTAATGAGATTTTTGGATAAGACTAAAGGTATAATGTCTTTTACTCAAATATGATTTTTAGATGAGAGTTTAGAGATTCTACAAAGAAATTTGAAAAAAACTTATTGAATGATACTAGTTACTTGACCTACTGGTTCTTGAAAAACTACAACTTTATATTCAATGCTTAATTGGCTAAATGATTCAACAAAGAAAATAATTACTCTTGAAGATCCAGTAGAATATGAGCTTCCATGAATTCAACAGTCTCAAATTAATGAAAAAAAGGGATATACCTATGAAGAGTGATTAAAGGCTATTTTAAGGCAGGATCCAGATATTATTATGGTATGAGAAATAAGAACTAAAGAAACAGCAGAAATTGCTATTAATGCAGCATTAACTTGACATTTGGTACTATCAACGTTGCATACAAATTCAGCTATAGAAGCTATTTCTAGGCTTTTAAATATGGGTGTAAAACCTTATCTTTTAGCACCAGCGATTAATTTGATAATATGACAAAGATTGGTGAGGAGATTACATTCTTGTTATACTTATAAAGATGCAAATATGGCTGAAAAAGCAGAAATTGAAGAGTTTATAAAAAAGTATAATGAAATTAAATCTAAAAAATTAATTTTTGATTGAAAACTTCCACAAGCTGTATGATGTGAGCAGTGTTGATATGACTGATATAAATGAAGGATAGCTTTAATAGAAACTTTGGAAATAAATGATGATATAAAAAATTATATAATAACTTGAAAAAAAACATATGATATTTATGCTATAGCCAGACAATATGGCTATTTGACTATGAAAGAGGATGGATATTTAAAGGTATTGAAAGGATTAACTACATTGGAGGAAATTAGGAGAGTATTATAAGGAAGAAGAGGTCAGAGGAGAGTGAGAGGTCTGAAGAGGATTCAGAAGAGGTCAGAAGAGAGGGAGAGGTCTGAAGAGGTGAGGGCTAAGGGAAAGAATGAGCTTGAAGAAGATAAGGAAGGAAAAAATAAAAATTTTTAGTTATATTTAATAAAAAAATAAAAAATGTATAAAAAAATAATTGAAAAAGGTTTCATATTGGTAATTCTTTTTTTGATAAGTTTTGTTTATGGGCTACCTTCATATCGGTATGCTAACAAAGATATTCAAGTTTATTGGAATGATATGATGGATATCTTTGCAAAATTAGAAGCAATTGAAAATAGTTGACTTCAACCAGGCTCTAGTTTGTTTTCAGCACTTCATGAAGATTTTAAAAAACTTTTTCCAAAATTTCCCCAAACTCCTAAGTACAAAGTAGTATATGAAACTTGTCTTTTACAGACAGAAACACTTTCAAAAAATTTTGATTGAAGTTTATATATGGATTTTAAAGCACAATGTTTTTATCCTTTACAAAATATAGTAAATGAGATAAAACAAAAATATACAGTAGATGTTAAAATAAAGGCTTCACCTAAAGTTTGACCGGCGCCTTTAACAGTAACTTTTAAAGCTATAGCTACAGACCCATCATTAGCTACTATTCCCATAAACAATTATTATTGGTATTATATAGATTCAAACGGAGTAGAAAGGCCAATGTGACAAGGTCCTAATATTGTTTATACTTTTCATCAACCTAATACTTATGTAGTCCATTTAGTAGTGAGAAGTATTAACAAACCTAAATGAATTTTCGATGGAAAGGCAACTGTAGATATAGTAGCTGAACCACCGATAGCTAATATAGTTATATATGCGAATATGAGAAAATTAACAGAAAATTATATAGTTAAATTTGGAAAAAGTGAAGCTAAAAAATGAATAATTTTTGATGCTACTGCTACAACACCCAATTGAGCAACTAAAATAGAAAAATATTATTTCATAGTTAAAGATGCTAAGTGAAATATAGTTTATTCTTATCAATGAAAATGACAGCCTAATACATTTAAAGTTTCTTTACCTAATGAATGAAAATACTATGTAACTTTAAAAATAGTTGATAATCTTAACCAATCTATACAAAAGACATATGAAATAGTTGTTTCTGATCCAATAGCTATTATAAAAATGACTCCAGAGAGAGGAAATACATCTACAGTTTTTACATTTGATGCTTCTTTGTCTTATTCAATAACTTCTAAATTACAAACTTATAAATGGATAATTATTGATCCTGATTGAAATATTATCGAACAGACTGAAAGTAAAACTTTTACAAAAAAATTTATTAAACCTTGAAATTATACTGTAAAATTAACAGTGATAGATGAGCAATGACATTCGAATGAAGATGTTAGAAAGTTATATGTTGATTCTACTCCACCTGTTCCACAGTTTACTATCAAATCTGTTGAGTGACGAAAATATCCTTCTGAGTTTATACTAAATGCTGAAGGAGCTTATGATATAGATGTAGTTCATTGAGTAGATTCTTTAAAGTACGAATGGAATTTTTCAAATAGATGAAATGTGAAAGTTAAATATTTTAATAAATGAAAAAAAGTGTTAGTAGATTTTAATCAACCTTGAGACTATATTGTAACATTGAGAGTTATTGATTCCTATTGAAAATCTGCTGAAATAAGTAAAAAAATAAAAGTTATATCAACTTTAAGACCTAAATTGTTTATTAATCCTATATGAGCTAAAATTGGACAAAATATTGTTTTTACTGTTGAGTCAAATAAAAGAGTTATCTATTATAAATGGGATTTTGGAGACTGAACTATACTAAAGACTTCGTCTAATACAGTCACTCATAGATACAAAAAATCTTGAGTATATATTATAAAACTTGAAGCTTATGCACCTTCTTGAGAATATAATGAAGTAGTTAGGTATGTATTTATTTCTCAACTTTGACAGCCTATAGTAGCTTACAAAGTTTTTTCAAATGGAAAAGAATTGTTACCTAAAGATGTATGTATTGTAAAAGAGATTGATCCTAAATTGTGAAGAAAAGTAGAAAGAAGATATAAAGCTTTTCCTGTTACTAGATATGTTCCTATAACTGTTGATGCTTCTTATAGCAAGAATGCTAAATGAGAAAATGATAATTTGGAGATATTTTTTAAATTACCTAGTTGAAAAATTGTAAAAAGGGTTAAATTATCAAATTTAAAATTTGATGAATTAGGTTGTAGTTGGGTAGATGTTTATGTGAAAGATAATAATATATATAAAATTTCTAAGAGAAGAATACGGTTTAAGGTTAAAGATGCTTTACCTTACTTGAAAGGTTTGTATCTCCAATTTCCTCAATATTGAAATATGGTTACAACTAGTTTTTGAAAAAATACAAGAACAGATATATTTAAAGTATCTTATGATCCTTTAATTGTTAAAGTTGTTGCTCGTGAACCATCTGATCCTGATGGACAAATTGCTTATTTTAAATGGTATTATTATAAAGATTGAGATCCAGACAATTTGATAGATGTTAAAATAACTCCATGAAATATACCTTATGTAATTTTTTCTGTTCCTAGAATTCCTTGAAGATATTTATTTTGAGTCCAGTTATGTGATAATGATAGAAAGTGTATTAAAAGTGAAGATATAATTTGAAATTGACCTGTTATTTTTTTCCCGCCTTCAGATACTAACCCTAATATTCCTATAGTGTCTGTAAAAATTTATCCTGTTGATGTTAAAGTAGGAGATATTGTCAATTTTAACATAGATACTTATGTAGTATGAGATGAGAAAAATTTTAAGAAGGAAAAAGTGATAAAAATAGATTTTGATTGAGATTGAATATATGATATGGTTACAAGAAAAACAAAACTAACATATGTATATAAAAAACCTTGAGTTTATAAACCTAAAGTTAAAGTAATATTTAGATGATACGCAGGAATAGGATATTGACCTAATATTTATGTAAGAAAAGGATTAAAAGCAAATTTTATGTATGATAATTTTGATAAATATATTTTGATAAGAGATATTTCATATTGAGATATTATAAAAAGAAGTTTTTGTTTAGATGTAAAAAAATGTGTAAAGGATAAATCTTATTTAATTAAAGATAGGACTGTTTTCTATTTTAAATATAAAGATTATTGAAAGAAAAATTTGTTATTAAAAGTTCAAGATAAATATTGAGATATAGACATAGCTAAAAAGGTAGTTAATATTAGCTATAAAGTAGGTTCAGGAGGAAATAATAAAATTATTTTATCTATACCTGTAGTTAGCAGTGGAGAGATTAATGTAGGTAATTCTCTTAATAATACTGTAACTTATTTGATACTATCTTCATGATGTGTAGCAGATCCAGATATACTAACTGATGAAAATGGAGATGGTGATCCTGCAGATGATAAAATAATACAACCGTTAAAAGTATACAATATTTCTTATACTCCTAAAGCATCTTATACGTTTTTGAGGCTATTTTGTGGTAACAGGATTAAAGATATAAAAGTTAATTTTATAGATTTTGAAAATCTTGTTCCAGCTAAATATAAAGATGTTGTTGAGAAGATAGATAAATTAATTTCTCAGCTTAATAATAAATCGTGAGATTTTTATGAAAATTTAAAGAGTTTGCTTGTAAATTTAAAAGCTAATTTATCAGATACTTTAGAAAGAGATTCTATTTTGTTACAAATCAAAGAATTGATAGATGATTATGGCCAACAGATACCTAATGATATGAATGAAGATTTAAATTATATTATTAATAGACTTTCAGATAAATCTGTGAGAGCTGCTTTTGGTGATACTAAATATGAGCAAGCAAAGCAAGAAATATTAATGATATTATCTGATAAAGAAGAGAAAATTCAACAGATTTTTGAAAAAATAGAGACAACTAATCCTTCTCCTGAGAAGAAAAAAGATTATTTGTCTCAAATTTTGCAAATTTGAAAAGAAGAAGTAAAAGCTTGAATAATAGAAAATGCAGATTATAATATTTTATTGCAAGACGTTTGTATTATTTTGAAGTATTATAATATTCCTTCTGAGAAATGTTGAACAGCAAAAAAGGTCTCTAGAGAAAAGATGAAAGATGAATGAAATTTAATTGGAAAGATTATTAAATATTTAGCTATAGTTTTTGGAGTTTTAATATGAATATTTATATTATTAGTCATCATCTTTGCTATTAAAGCAAAAATGGAATGAAATGAAAGTGAGGAGGAAAATTCTAATTGAGAATGATAAAAATTATGATAAAATTTTAGATATCAGTTTATAATATTATGTTTAAATACAAAAAAGAAAAAAAAGTTTTGATATATGTATTTAGTTTGTTTTTTATACCAATTTTTAGTACACAGTTAACTTTTGCACAAGCAGATATTTGTAATACTTCCCCTGAATATATTAAATGTTTGACAAATTTAGTAAATTGAGTGATAAGTAAAATTAAAATAAAGAAAAAAAAAGAAGAGAAGAGTAGTTTAAAAAATGATGTTGAGAATTTTTCCAAAACACTTACAGATACAGCTGTTAAAACAGTTAGATGATGTTTTAAGTTTTATTCAAATTCAATCTTACAAAACGTTAATCAAGTTACTTTGTGAATTTTTTCTATATTAAAAAGTCCTGAGCCAGTTATCAGAGATTATGAAATGTTATGGGAACTTTGAGATTTGATCGAAAATAGATTTTTTAATTTGTGTGAAAAATGATTAATAGATAAGCCGATTCCAGAAGATGCTATTAAAAATTTAAAGAATTTTTTTGAAAATTATAATTCATGTAATTGAATATTAAAAATAGAAAAGATTAATATTGAGCCTTCAACTACTCGGTTGGATGTTTTTGAATTTCTTAATAGATTAGTAAATATACATAAAGAAATTTTAACTCAAATTACCAGATGATCTTTGTCTGAAAATAATTTAAACTTTAAATTATCTAAATTGTATTATTGTCAGCCAGTTTGATGAACGAATAATAATCCTAGATGGTGTAAATATTTTGATTATGAGATAGATTTACAAAGTTTATGATTTTTAAAAAAACAATATACACAATGTCCATTTAAAAAGGTTAATTTTTTTGAAGAAGTTAATAAATTAGTAACCAGTTTTAAAAATAAAATTTCTGAAGATTTTGATAGAATAGAGAAGTCTTATGCAAGACTAAAAGAAACTTTATCTAATTTGTGATGATGATTAACTGAATATGAAGCAGAGTTAGCTTCAAAATATTGGAATAAACCTTTTTCTGCTAAAATGTGAGGTATTAATCCATTAGCTTTGAAAAGAATTTTATTTAAGTCGCAGCAAGATTTGTCAAAAGAGTGGGATGAATTTAAGGCTCCATTTGTAGGATTTGGTAAGTTTTTAGAAGCAGTGGGAGGTGCTTTAGTAGACATATTTTGAAAAGAAAAAGAGATTGAGGAAAAATATTTTCAATCAGTAGAACAAGTAAAATGGAAAGAAGAGTTTGTTAAAACTATAGTTAATACATATAAACTTATGAATGAAAATTTGAATAATTTATATGTTCAACAAATACAATTTGATCCAACTCCAATTACAAGAATGATGCCAAAAATAACATTTGAGATTAAACAAGCTACTTATTTGATTTGACGGAAAGAAAATGAGTGAAGTATAACTTGGTTTTTATGAAAAGCTTGTGAAAATCAATGTTCTAATGTATGAGGAATATGTTGGTATTATTAAATTTTTATTTTAAATAAAAAATGGCTCGGCCGGGAATCGAACCCGGATTCCACCCTTCGCAGGGGTGTGTCCTATCCATTGGACGACCGAGCCATATTAATAAAAGTGTATTTATCATATTTATTTGTTTTTTAAAATCAATAATATTGAATTTAAAATGAAAAGAAAAATTTTTACATTAATAGAACTAATGATAGTGATTTTTTTAGTTTGAATCTTGATGCTTTCTATTAAGAATATGTTTACTTTAAAACAAAGAGATTTGATAAAAGCACAGTGATGCGTATCTAATGTGGTTTGAAAGGTTACAAATTATTTTTATAATGCTTTGACTTCTAAATGAGTTTATACAGGTTGAAACTTAATATTTCCTACAAAATATATTCTACAGTTTAGTTGATGAAATAATCAAATAGTTAGTTTAAAATATTTTTCTTGAAATGATTCATCTTGAATTACTGGAACATATTATATTTTCAAATTAACTTGATCTGATGAGGATATAAAATGGTGATGTTATTCTCAAAAGTATTATGTAGAGCTTAGTTGAGATTTAAAAATTGTTATGCAGCCTGGATTAGAAGGTTGAGCTTGAAAAGAGGGAATAGTTATAGAAGATGATCCTTCTATTAAAACAGGCGTTATATATTTTAAGTTTGTTTGATATTGATATACTTGAAAAATTTTATGAAAATTGATAATTGACAAAAGAGTAGATTTGCTGCATTATGTTCCATGTCTTATTTGGACAGGTTGAAATCTATGTTTAAAATATGCAGGAGAGTAATTTAAATTTTAAGTAATTATTATTATGGAGGTAATCAAACAATATTTTAATCTTGTGTGGACAAATGTTTGGCTTAAATTGTGATTTTTGTATTTAATTTATCTTTTGTGAGTTGTTATATTGTGGTTTATACTTAGGAAATTTGTTAAAAGATTGATTAGCAAAACTAAAACAGATTTAGATGATAAGATAGTAAAGTATACAAAAAAATTTTTTTACTTTTTAATTTTACTTTTGTGAATTAATTTTTCTTTAAAGTTTGTAGAATGTGAAAGTCCTGCTTTGAGTATATTAATTCAAGTTATTAAAAGTCTAGAGACTTTATTGATTTTAGTTATTTTAACTAAAAGTTTTTCTATAGTTAAGAGGCATTTAATTTATAAACGAAGATCTGAGCCTGAGAAGTTAAATCTTTTAAATTTGTTCTATATTATTTGTCTTATATTAATTTATGTAGTAGGATGATTGTATTTTCTTAAAATATGGGGTATTAATATTACTCCACTTTTAGCATCTGCTGGTATATTTGGTTTGGCAGTAGCAATGGCTTCACAAGAAATTATAAAAAATTTTATTTCAGGAGTTATACTTTTTTTTGAAAAACCTTTTATAGTTTGAGATTTAGTAAGACTTCCAGATTGAAGAACTGCTAGAGTTGAAGAAATTTGATTAAGAAGAACTAAATTTAGAACATATTTATGAGATGTAATTTTTATCCCTAATAGTAAACTTTTAGATGTTTTAGAAAATGTTAGATGACATATTACTGAAAAGAGAAAGATAGAACTTGAGATATGATTGCCTTATTGAGTAGATGTAGATAAAGCTAAAAGAGTTTTGATGGAAGTGCTACAGACTGAAGAAATTTTTATAAAAGATTCTTTGGAGGTTTATGTTAGTAATTTATGAGATTGGTCAGTAAATTTTAAAGTTAGATGAGATGTACCAGTAAGTAAATATGACCGGAAGTTACCTTCCAGGCTTTATGAAAAAATTTATAAAAAAATTAATGAAGTAGGTATATGATTTCCATTTCCTACTTATGAAATTATCTTATCAAAAAATCAAAATGAAAAAAATTAATGAATGATTTGTATGTATAAATTGTTGAAAGAAAGTTCCTCCTGCTAAACGTACATGCAGAAATCATTGTCCTTATTGTTTTGTTTCTATTCATTTAGATGAAAATATACCTTGAGATAGGAAATCAAATTGTGGAGGTAAAATGTATCCTATAGATTATAAAATTTCTAATTGACAGATAAAAATTCTTTTTAAATGTGAAAAATGTTGAAAACTTCATTGGAATATAGCAGCCGATGATGACAACATTTGAGATTTACCAAAATTGATTTTAAATTACTCTATCCAGTAGCTATATCTATTTTCTTTTTTGAGATTTTTTGCTACTTGTCTGATATCAGATATTGTTACTTGTTGTATTTTTTTAATCATTTCATCTAAAGATAAGAAATTTCATTTTAAAAGAATTTGTTCTCAAAAAAAGTCAGCATATTGGTCAGAAGTTTCTAATCACATTTGCAATTTTCATATTAAATATCCTTTAGCTCTTTCAAAATCTTCTTCTTCTATTTTTCAATTTGTTATTTCATCTAATATTTCATTGATAACTTTTTTTCATTCTTCAAATTTATTTTTTTGAAGTCAAGCTCTTATTATAAATAAACCGTCATCTATATTAGCGGAATGAGACATACTTATATAATAACATAGTCATCTTTTTTCTCTAAGTTCTTGAAAAAGTATTGATGACATATTCCCTCACAATAGAGTAGCTAGGACTGTCGCAGCAAATCTTTTTTCGTCAAACATATTAAAACCTGGTATACCTATTATAAGATGGGTTTGTTGAGTATTACGTTTCAAAAAATCTTCATTTTTTGAAGGTTTATAGTTTGGAAATGGTGGTCTATTTCTTGATTTTTTATTAGGTAGTTTAGAGAAATTTTTTTCGATAAAATTTTCTATATTTTTCTTGTCTTTGATTTTTCATGCTATAACGATTAAAATATTATCTTTTGTGTAAAGACTATTTTTATATTCTAATAAAAGATCTCTGTTAAATTTTAAAATATTTTCTTCTGGTCATAAGATAGGTCGTCACCAGCTGTTGTTTCAATAATAGAATTCTTTAAATTTATCTATTACTAGTTTTTGAGGTAAATCTTCATACATTTTAATTTCTTGTATAACAACTCATTTTTCTCTTTCTATTTCCTCTTCTGGAAATCTAGCGTTTAGCAACATATCAGATAATACATCCAAAGCTTTTAACGTATAATCAGGAGCACTTTTGACATAATATCATGCATATTCTTCTCAAGTAAAAGCATTAAATTCTCATCAAATTTCGTCTATAGCAGCAGATACTTCTTTTGGAGTTTTATATTTTTTCCCACCTTTGAAAAACATATGCTCTAGAAAATGAGATATTCCATTGATTTCTTTGGTTTCATAAACAGATCATGCTTTTGCTAATATTAAAGTAGTTGTAGAATTACTATCAGGTAAGTTTATAAAAATAGTTTTTATTCAATTTATTTTTGTTATTTCTAAGTTCATGAGGTTTACTTATTTAGATTTTAAAAATTTTTAAAATTAATATTAAATATTTGATTTGAACTTGCAAGTTAAAAGATTTGATTTTTAAACTTAAATTTTTACTATAAATTTACTATAAAGTTGAATTTAGAAAGTAATCTTTCTTAAAATATGACTTTAGATTTTTCAAATATTCATGATATAGTTTTTTTGATTGTTGTTATTTTATTAGCTTTTGTTTTAGGAGTTTTAATTTGAAAAGGTATTTATGAAATTTATATTTTAAGACAAGAGAATAAATTAGATAAAAAAAGACAAGAAATAGAAGAAAAGGCAATACAAATTATTA
>CAYNHJ010000011.1:0-3520 GCA_964397125.1 uncultured Candidatus Peribacteria bacterium | reverse complement strand
AATAAATTAGATAAAAAAAGACAAGAAATAGAAGAAAAGGCAATACAAATTATTAAAGATGCTGAAAGAAAAGCTCAAAAACAGCTTGAAAAAGTTGAAAAGATGGAAGAAAGGCTCTTAAAAAAAGAGGAAAAATTAGAAAAAAAGATTGAAGAGTTAGAGAGACAAAAACAAATTTTAAAGGATAAAGAAGTTCAATTGGATGCTTTGATAAAACAGGAAGAGTTGAAACTTTCAGAGATTGCTAATCTTACTCCTGAACAAGCTAAACAAATGCTATTTGAAAAAATTGAAAAAGAAAGTGAGGAAGATATAAGTAGAGTTCTTTCTAAATATAGACAACTTTTGCAATCGCAAGTTAAGGAAGAAGCTTCTATGTTAATTGCTAAAATTTTGCCGAGAGTGTCTTCAGATTTAGTTAGTGAGTTTACAGTAACAACGATTGATATTCCAGATGAGAGTATTAAATGAAGGTTGATATGAAGAGAAGGTAGAAATATACAAGCTTTTGAAAGAATTACTTGAGTAGAATTAGTAATAGATGATACTCCATTAATAGTGAGACTTTCTAGCTATGATCCTGAGAAAAGGTTTTTAGCAGAATATACTTTAAAAAATTTAATAAAGGATGGAAGAATAAATCCTATTTATATTCAAAAGACATATGAAAAAGTAAAACAGGAAAAAAGAGATATTTTTAGAAAAATTGGTGAAGAGACTTTGAATGAATTGAACTTGCCTATGATGCATCCTGATATTGTAGAGATGATATGAAAGATGAAGTTAAGATATAGTTATTGACAGAATTTATTGATTCACAGTATAGAAGTAGCAAAAATATCTGAATTAATAGCAAATGAATTATGATTTGATTGACAGTTAGCTAAAAAAGCTGGTTTGCTTCATGATATTGGTAAATTGTTGGTAGAATCTTGAGAAGCTCATGCTAAAATATGAGCTGATTTTTTAAGAAAATATAATGTTCATCCAATTATAATAGAAGCTGCTGAATCTCATCATTTTGATATAGAACCTACTCATCCTATAAGTTGGATAGTTGCTGCTGCTGATGCAATAAGTGCTTCTAGGCCGTGAGCTAGATTTAATACTAAGGATTTATTTATTGAAAGATTATCGAATTTAGAGAAATTAATATTAAGTATTAATGGTGTTGAGAAAGTTTATATTTATCAAGCTGGTAGACAAATAATAGTTTTTGTGAATCCTGAACAAGTGAGTGATTTAGAGTTAAAGCAAATGATTAATAAAATAGCATCTAAAATAGAATGACAATTAGATTATCCATGAATGATAAGGGTGATTGTTATAAGAGAGTCTAAGGTTTCAAGTTTTTTAAAATAGTCTTGAAAAAGAATTTAATATTTTTATAAATAAAAACATATTTTAGCAATTTTTTATTTTGTTAAAAAATTATAAATGGCTCATAAGAAGGCTGCAGGTAGTACGAAGAACCTTAGAGATTCTAATCCGAAGTATAGGTGAGTAAAACTTTTTGGGGGACAGTTTGCAAAAGCTTGAAATATAATTGTAAGACAAAAATGAGATAAATATAAAGCTTGAAAAAATACATATGTTTGAAAAGATTTTACTATTCATGCTGCTATTGATTGAATAGTTCATTTTAGAAGAAAGAAATTTTTAAGGTGGGATTGAAGAAAATATGAAAAGACAGTAGTAGAAGTGTTGCCTGTTGAAGAAAAGAATAACTAAAATAGTTAAGTTTTTTATTTTTTAAATATAAGGATTAAGTTATGGCAGTTCCAAAGAAAAAAGTTTCAAAAACAAGAAAACATAGAAGACACTCTGAGCGGGAAAGAAGAAAGTTAAGAAAGACAGTTAATAGATTAGCTTTAGTTAAATGTTCAAATTGTTGAAAATATAAATTAGCTCATAGAGTATGTCCACATTGTGGATATTATAGAGGTAAACAAGTAATAACTATCAAACAAAAAACTAAAGAAAAAACTATAGAAGCTTAAATATAACGTTTTCCCCGCATTGAGCGGGGTTTTTTATTAGTTAAGTTGTGTAAATGAATAAGATTCATAGGATTAATGCAAGAAAAGTAGTTTTAAGTTATTTTTATTTAAGATTCATTGGAGATGATATTTTAGCAAATATGGAAGTATTTTTGAATATAAAAGATGATAAAAAAGAAGAATGACAAATAGAATTTTTAAATAAATTATGAAAAACTCTTACTAAGGAAGAAATAGAATTGATAAAAGATGTATATAATAGATATCTTTTAGAAAGATGAATTGGAGTTGAATTTGATATTAAAGATATTAAAATTTATACAGATGAAACTTTTAAGGAGGATGTTTTTTATATAGTTAATAATTTTTTTAAAAAAGAGAAAAAGGTTGGAATAGATATTGATTATGTTTTAAAAGTCTGAGAAAAGTTTTCTGAATTTAAACAAGTAGTAGAGGAAAAAGTTAATAGCTTAGCAAAGTCTTTTGAGTTTTCAGAGATGGATTATATAGATAGAGCTATATTTTTACTTGGATATATTGAGTATAATATAATTCAAACGCCTAGACAAGTAATCCTTAATGAGATGATAGAATTAGCGAAAAGATATTGAGATGAATGAAGTTATAAATTGATTAATTGAATATGACATTATTTACTTTTAAATAAATAATGTAATTTACATGCCAGATATAAAAGGTATTAAATGTTCTGCTGATGATTTAACTAATTGAACTTGTAGTTTAAAAACCTATGAGCTTTTAGGTATCAAGGGTGATGAAAATGCTAACACAACTACTTTTGTGCAAGATTTAGTGAATTGATTAACTTTTTTTATTTGAACAGTTGTTTTTGTTTCACTTTTAGTTTCTTGATTAATGTTAATATTTTCAGCTGGGGATGAAAAGTTGGCAGAAAAATGAAAATCTTGAGTAAAATATTCTTTAATTTGATTAGTATTAGTAATGTGAAGTTATGCTATAGTTAAATTTGTTCAATTTTTTATGAAGTGATAATTAGGAATTTTTTAAACAGATGTTTGGTTTTAAAATATAATTTGGCTTAATATATTTTTCTTGATGGAAAGGTAGTTTATTTAAGTTTACTTTAAAAAAATTATCTTTAAATTTTAGAATTAGATTGCCGTTTTCTAGATAGAAATTAATTTTGTTATGACTTTTTATACTGTAAATTTTATCTACAAAATAGTCTTTATGTAAATTTTCTAAGTTTTTATAGAATATATATTCAAAATTGTTTTTTTTGAAATCATACAGTCGTGCTTTTTTTCTTTGTCAAATATATATTATTCCTAGAGATGGCAAAATATTTTTGTCTACAAAAAATTTGTATAATTGTAATTTTGAAATATTATAAAAATTTAATTTAAAATTCGACAACCAATTTATGATATTTAGTGTCAAACTTCAAATTCTTAAAGTTGTAAAACTTCCTGGTCAGTTTAGAACAAAAATTGAAGAAATTTGACTTGATTGAAAGATTTCTTTTAATTTGGTAGGGA
>CAYNHJ010000010.1:12034-14707 GCA_964397125.1 uncultured Candidatus Peribacteria bacterium | reverse complement strand
TTTTGATAAAGTGGCTAGGATGCTTTGATGACCTTATCCTTGATGACCTTGGATAAGTGAAAAAGCTAAAAGTGTATCTGATAAAGTTGTTGATAATAAATTAAGACAAATAATTGATAGAAAAATTAAACCTATTTTTTTATCTTCAGAAAAGTTTGAATTTTCGTTTTCTTGATATAAATCACAAGTTTATTACCTTTTACAAGAGTTGGAAAAAAAATGAATTAAATTAACTAATGAAATAGTTTCTTATATAGCTTATAGATTTCAAGAGGCTGTCATTGAAGTTTTAGCTAAAAAATTAGTTCAAGCAGCAGTTAAGTTTTGAGCTAAAACAATTTGAATAACAGGATGAGTTTCTGCTAACGATAGATTGTTTGAATATTTAAATGATTTAGTTGAAAAAAAGAAACAAAAAAGATTTTTGTCTGGAGAAGTTAAAGTTATAAGGCCTGTGAAAAAGTTATATTCAACTGATAATGCAGCAATGATTTGAGTTGCTGGGATTTTGCAATGGATAAATATAGACCCCAAGGTTTAAAACCCCGGGTCGAAAGTTATATTGTTTTCCCTATTAACACAAATGGTATAAATTCAATTTTACAAATATCTTTTCTGATTTTGTTTATATTCTCTGTAGTAATTAAAATTTTTTTGATATTATCTTTAAATATTTCACAAAAATTAATAATAGCTTTTGGGATATTGTCTTTTTTTCAGGATTTTACTTCAATAAGTTTCAATTTATTAGTAAGTTCTTCTTTTAGGATAAAATCTATTTCACTTTTGTTGTAAGTTCACCAAAAGTATATATTTTCATTACTATTTTTATTTTTTAATATTTCAGTTAAAACAAAATTTTCTATAAAAGGTCATTTAACAAAACTATTGATTTTACTTACTCCTAAAAAGTAAGACAATATTCATAAATCTGTAAAATATATTTTTTCTTTTTTTTTGATTTCTCATTTAAATTTTCAAGTATTTAGACTTGATACAGATTTGATCATAAAAGAGTTTTCAAGTATATACAGATACTTTTCAGCTATATATCTAGGGATTCAACTTTCTTCACAAATTTGTGAGATGTTAATTTGAGATCAAATTTTGTTTGCTAAAGATTTAAAAAATTTAGGGAAATTTAAAAATTCTTTTTCATTAAGAAGTAACTTAATGTCTTTTTCTAGATAAGATTTTATAATATCAAGTAGAGCTTCTACTTTTTCTTGTAATGTTTTAGCTAATATTACTTTTGGATATCATCAAAATATAGCAAATTCTTTGTAAAATAGTTGGAGATATTGATTTATAGCAACTGTTGATTGTATATCTTTTATAAGTTTTTTTCATTTTATCTGAACAAATTCTTCAAAGTCAAATGGCCAGACATAAATGATTTTTTTTCTTCAAACTAATGAATCACTAATTCATTTGAATACATTTAGACTTCAAGATCAAGAGACAATTATTTTAAAGTTTAATTCTTTGTTTCTTATTTTATCTATAAGTATTTTTAAAATTAATCATATATTTGGCAAAATTTGTGCTTCATCTATAATTAAGAATTTAGTATTTTTTAAATCAAAATTTATTTGTAAGTGTTCATAAAAAGATTTGTAATCTCAAATTCATTCTGAAAATAATGTTTCTCAATTTAGAAAAATAGTATGTTGCCTTGCTATATAACCAAATTCTATTAATGAATTTAAAAGAGTTGTTTTTCAGGACTGTCTTGGTCATATTAAAAATAAAATTGTTGATAAATCTTCAAGTTGTTTAGCAATTTTCTGAAGATATTTTTCTCTTTTGAATATTTTTGTCATAATTTTATATTAAATTTTAAAAAAAATTTTAAAAATTATTATTAAATTTTAAATAAATTAAAGAAAATTTCAAACAGAATTTTATTGAGTTTTTAAAGTTGATAAAATAAAGAGAATAATTATAAATAATTTAATTTTACAATTTAAAATTTTAACAATGTTAGAGAATATAAAACTTAAAAGAGTAGAAAAACCAGAAGCTGACCATAAGGCAGCTTTTGTTGGGATTATGTCTAAAGAACCAATTAAACTTTTTGAGACTAATGAAGAGTTTGTAAAAAGGTTTAATTTTAATCCTTGGATTATACAATTAATACTTTTTTCAAGATTTGACAATAGATTTGGTTTTGTCGGATGAAATATAGAAAATTGAGAAGATATTGAGGTTTGACTTTTAAGAGAATTAAATGAAGAATTACCAGTTTTAAGAAAATATGTTGAGAAAAGTCTGATAAATTGAAGTAATATAATGCAAATAGTTCATAGAGGGGAAAAAGAAGGGAAAAAGGAAGAAAAGGATTATATTTTGTATGTAGTTAAATTGACACAAACTGAATTAATGGAAGCTTTAGCTGATGTAAGTGAGTTTGTTACTGATTTAAGAGAGAATAAAAATAGAGAAATATTATGATATGTTTCTTTTCAGATTATCCCTACTAAAGAGTTTAGAGATTATAATGTTAGCAGTTTAATAAAAAATTTGTTAAGTATTCCAGCACCAGATGCAGTAAAAGCAGAAATTGTTTGTATTTTAAAAGAAATTTTAGAAAAGCCGATTTTTAAAGAAATTGTGAAAAAATATAAAATTCCTAGATATGTTTATGAAATTGAAGATAAATAAAGTTTGTTA
>CAYNHJ010000010.1:0-11934 GCA_964397125.1 uncultured Candidatus Peribacteria bacterium | reverse complement strand
AAAATATAAAATTCCTAGATATGTTTATGAAATTGAAGATAAATAAAGTTTGTTATAGTAAGTTGCTTTTGTAATTTTTGTTGTTTATTTCATTATTAATTTTTTAATGAAACTTTTGAAATATCTACAAAAAACTAAATGAATTACTAGAGATGATTTCGAGCAGATGTTAAAAGAAAAAGTTATAAAGGTTAATTGAAATATTGTTGATAGTTTTTCGTTTGAAATAAAAAAATGAGATAGACTTGAAGTTAATTTACCTGATTGACAAATATATGAAGAAGTAATAGAAAAATTACCTAATTTTAGACCAGTTATTGTTTTGTTTAATAAACCTAAATGATATGTAGTTTCAAAAGCAGATCCTTATAATAAGACTATTTTTGAGCTTTTACCTCAGAGTTGGAGAAAAGATTTTTATTATATTTGAAGGTTGGATAAAAATAGTAGAGGTCTTTTACTTTTGACTAATGATCCTGAGATAGTTGATAGATTTACAAATCCTAAAAATAAAGTTATAAAAGTTTATGAAGTTCAAATAGATAGACCTTTTAAATCATCTGATGTTGTAAAAGTAAAAAAATGAATTTATGTTGATCAGCAATGAAAGTTGCTTTCTTCTAAGATGTTAGAAAAAATGAAATCTATGTCAGTTCAGCAAAAGGAGGATTTTTTGAAGAAACAATTTATTTGAAGAATAGATTTGTTATCTTTTAAGGATGTAAAATATTTTAAATCAAATAAAGGTAAACATTTTTTAAGAGTAGTTTTAACTGAAGGGAAAAAACGTCATATAAGAAGAGTTTTGAAAGCACTTTGATATAAGGTATTAGATTTAAAAAGGATTAAATTTTGAAAATATGAACTTTGAAATTTAAAAGAATGAAAATATAGAATAATGAAAATATTTTAAACAATTAATAATTTTTATAATGACTGAGCAAAGAATTCCATTAGTAGAGATAGAAAATCTTACCTGGTGATATCCTTGAAGTCCTTCAATGGTGTTTAAAAATTTTAATTTTAAACTTTATCCTAAAGAATTTGTTTTTCTTACTTGAAAATCTGGAAGTTGAAAAACTACATTAGTAAAATTTTTAATTAGACAATTGAAACCACCTAAAAAAACAATTTTTTTTAATAAAGAAGATATTAGTAGATTTTCAGATTGAGAAGTTCAAAAGTATAGAAGAAAGTTGGGAGTAATTTTTCAAGATTTTAAATTGGTAGAATGGAAAACAGTATGGGAAAATGTTGCTTATCCTTTAAGACTTTTTGGTTTTCCTAAAGACAAAATTAAAGAAAAAGTTAATAAAATTTTATATGATTTACATTTGATGGAAAAAAAAGATGAACTTATTCCCAAATTAAGTTGATGAGAAAAGCAGAGAGTAGCTATAGGTAGGGCTCTTGTAACTAATCCTGATTTTATAATAGCTGATGAACCTACTTGAAATTTAGATTGGGATACTTCTAAAAAAATAGCAGATATAATGGTAAATCTTAATAAAAAGTGAATTACAATATTGTTTATTACTCATGATTTGATGTTAGTTGATTATGTAAAAAGTAAATATGAAAAAATTAGAGTAGTTGATATTGATAAAATTTATTGAAAAGGTTGAAATAATAGTTATAAATCATAACGGTTATAAATCGTAACGATAAATAAAAATGAAATTTTATAACAGAGAAGAAGAATTAGCTTATTTAAAAGCAAAATTACAGACTAAAACTAAAGAGTTTGTATATATTGGTTGAAGGAGAAGAATTTGAAAAACAACTTTGATTAAAAAATCTTTAGAAGGGAAGAAATATTTATATTTTTTTGTTTGAAAAATTTATAAAAATGAATTATTAAAGAGATTTGAGGAAGTTTTATCACAGAGTCTTTGATTACCATTACATTTTCAAGATTTTTTTGATTTTTTTAAAGTTTTATTTCAAATATGAGATAAATTTGATGCTATAGTATTTGATGAGTTTCAAAACTTTTATTATATTAACAAATCTGTTTATTCATATATTCAGCAGTTATGGGATGATACGAAAAAATCTATTAAAATTTTTGTTACTTGAAGTCATTATACTTTATTAAGTGAAATATTTGAGAAATATACTAATCCGTTATATTGAAGAAAAACAGGACAAATTTTTTTGAAAGAGTTTGATTACAAAACACAATTAAATATTTTAACTACGGAGTGGTCTAATACTATAAAACCAATTGATTTTTTGACGTTTTACTGAATATATTGAGGTGTTCCATATTATATTGAGTTTTTAGTAGATAGGATTTTTAAAGAGAGGAGGTCAAAAGATTTACAAGATGTTTTAATAAAAGCTTTTTTTGATAAAGATAATATTTTTTTGAATGAATGAAAAGATATTTTAATTGTAGAATTTTGAGATAAACATTTGACATATTTTTCTATACTGGCTGCAATAAGTAGTTGAAAACATACAAGATCAGAAATTGCTGATTTTATTTGAATAAATTCGGATAGTTTGGGAGTTTATTTACAGACTTTAAAAGATTTTTATGATATTATATGAGTTGAAAGATCTATCAATGCTTCTGAGACATCCAAAAAAGTAAGATATTATATAAAAGATAAATTTTTACATTTTTGGTTTAGATATGTATATAGAAAACAAAATTTGATAGAATTAAATTTAATAAATGATCTTGTAAGTTTTGTAAAAGCAGATATAAATACTTACTTGGGTTATAGATTTGAAGATTTGGTGAAAGAGTATTTAATTTTGAACAATTGAAATAATTTAATTTGTCCATTTAAGTTTACAAAAATAGGAAAATATTTTGATAAAAAAAGAGAGATAGATATTGTATGTCTTGATGAAGCATCTCAAAAGGCGTGTTTTATAGAATTGAAATTAAGTTATTATAAGCCTGAATATCAAATTTTAGAAAATTTGAAAGTTAAAGTAAAGGAGTCTGGAAAATTTAAAAGTTATAAACATTATTTTGTTGTTTTAACTTTAGAGAAATTTTTTAATTTAATAATGTCTTGAAATTAATAGAAAAAATAATACAAATTTAGTAATTTATTTTTTAAATAAAAACTATGTCAAACAAGATAGATCCAAGACAGCAGGTTATTCAAGAAGCTTTAAAAAATATAGAAAAACAGTTTTGAAAATGAGCAATTATGACTTTATGAAAAGGATGAAATTTGTGATTAGTAAATACTTTTCATAGTTGATCTTATGTTCTGGATATTATCTTATGAGGTTGATATCCTGAAGGAAGGATTGTAGAGATTTATTGACCGGAAAGTAGTTGAAAGACAACTTTAGCTCTTCATGCTATTGCAGAAGTTCAAAAAAGATGAAATTACGCTGCTTTCATAGATGCAGAACATGCTCTTGATCCACAATATGCAAAAAATTTGTGAGTAGATTTAGATACTTTACTTTTGTCTCAACCTGATTATTGAGAGCAAGCTCTTCAGATTGCAGAGGAACTAGCAAAAACAGGGGCGGTTAAATTGATTGTAATAGATTCAGTAGCAGCATTAGTTCCAAAGGCTGAAGTTGAATGAGATATGGGTGATAGTTATATTGGTCTTCAAGCTAGAATGATGTCTCAATGACTTAGAAAATTGACTTCAATTCTTGCAAAAACTTGAACTACTGCTATGTTCTTGAATCAGATAAGATCAAAAATATGAGTTATGTTTGGTAATCCTGAGACGACAACTTGATGAAATGCTCTGAAGTTTTTTGCTTCTCAGAGAATAGAGATAAGAAGATGAGAAAAATTAGAAGAGAGTAAAGAGCAAGTAGGTTATAAAGCTAAAGTTAAGGTTGTGAAAAATAAAATAGCACCTCCATTTAAGTCTGCAGAAATTATAATTAGATTTAATCAATGAATTGATAAATTGGCTGATATTGTAGAAGCTTGACTAATGTTAGGTTTGATTCAAAGATCAGGTGCATTTTATACTGTTTTAGATCAGAAAGTTCAATGAAAAGAAAAATTATATAACTTACTTACAGAAAAAGAAGATATTAGACAAAATCTAGAACAACAAATTCAGCAAAAAATAAAAGCTATAAGAATTGGTAAAGAAGATATTCCAGAAGAAGTTGAAAGTGAAGATAAATAAAGTTAAATTTTTTAAATAAAATTAACACCGGTGTCTAAATGACACCGGTGTTTTATTTTTATATATCTAAAAAATAACTATATTGTCTTATTATCTGTTTAATTTTTTCTGCTAAATTGTAGTTAATATATTTACTTATTTTGTACAATCTGTTTATGGAAGTATGATGTTTGTTGTTTTTAACTATTTTTTCTAATATTTCAAAATTTAATTTCTTTCATTTTTTTCTTAAAATTTTTTTTACTAGCTCATATATATAATTTTGATTGTCTTGATTTATACTATATAAACTTTCAAGGATACTTAATTCTATATTTGCAAATGGATAAACATATTTGTCAATTTTAGTTTTGACTGTAAATTTGTATGTTAAATCTATGTAGAATTTTCCATTGTCTAATATATAGTTTTTGAAATCTATTTTTTTATTTTTTAATATTGTTTCTAAAGAGTTTTTTTCTTTATTTATAATTTGAATTGATTCTGGAGGATTATAGTTTTGCAAATTGAGTTCAAGAGCTTTTATTCATCCAATGTATCGTTTGTTAGTTAAGAGGCTATCTTTTATTTTTTGTTTTAAAATTTTCCAATATAGTTGATCAATTATTTCATCAATATCTGTATTTTCTGATGGAGATTTAATATAAAATAGATCTTTTTTGATACTTATTATTATTCCTTTGTTTTTAAGTTTGTATATTAATTTGTAAAACTGATTTTTTTTTAGAGGTTGAGACAGCAGATTTTCTGCTGTTTTTTTTATTTTATCAATTTTTACAATTTTATGTTTATTTTTTAATAAAATTTTAACAAATTTGTTAAAAATATCTTTCTTCATATCTATATATTTAACAACTAAATTTGTATAAAAAATAATAATAAAGTTTCTAAAAAAATCAATATGAATTTTCTATAAAAATTTTAATAAAGTTTCCATTGAACTTGAAAATAAAAAAAATAAAACTAGGTAGAAATTTAGAGTATAAATTGTTAACTGAAAATATGTTACAAAGTAAGCTTTTATCTACTTATGAAAATGTGATTTATAAGTCTTTTTTTTATGAGAATATTTCAGCTATTTTTAGTAAAATTTGAGATTGAGAATTTGAAGTTCTTTTAAATGTAAATTCAAATAAGTTTTTAATTCATTTGAAAGTAGCAATGAATAAAATTGAACAATTTGAAATTTTGGCTGTTAAATGATTTGTAGATTTGAGTGTTAATTTGTTAAAAGTTTTAAAAAGAATAGTTTATAGTTTGTATTTTGAGGTTTAATTTGTGTATAAAGTTAAATTTATTTAGATATAGAACCAGTAGTTTAATTTTCAGTTGAAAAATTAGAAAGATTTTTTTAAAGAACTTAGAAGTTGAAACTTGCTTTAAAATCTCTATTATATTAGAGATTTTATTTTTTAATTTTAAATTAAAAATGTCTAATTTAACTGAGAGAGAAGTTAGAATTCAGAAAATTCAGCAGTTAAGACAGTTGTGAGTTAATCCTTATGCAGCTAAATTTGAAGATAAGCAGTTGATTAAAAATATAAAAGAAAAAGCTGAGAATTTACAGTTGAAAACTTATGAACAGCTTCAATCAGGAGAGACTTCTGAAATTTTCAGGATAGCTTGAAGAATTATTACAAAAAGAGAGCATTGAAAATTATCTTTTGCTAAATTAAGAGATTTTACATGAGATCTTCAAATAGCTTTGGTTAAAGATCAATTTAAACTTTATGATCCAGTTAATGACAAAGAGATTTCTTCAGTTGATTCATGGGATTTTTGGAAAAAGTTAGTAGATTTGTGAGATCATATTTGAGTAGAATGATACTTATTTGTTACAAAACATTGAGAACTTACTCTTTTTGTTAAAAAGCTTTATTTTTTGTCAAAAACTATTAGACCATTGCCTGAAAAATTTCACTGATTAGGAGATGATAAAGAAGCAAGATATAGATATAGATATTTAGATTTGATAGTTTCTGATGAACAAGGTGAGCAAAGAGATTTAGAATTTTTAAGAAAAGATAAAAAATTTAGAAAGTTTTTTATAGATTTATTTAAACAAACAGAAAATCATAGCTCTTATATAGAAAATGTTAAAAAAGTTGTAAATTTTAGAATTAAAAAATTAAATGAGGAAGTTCCAAGCTCTGTTAGAGAGTTTTTAAAAAGTTGACAGATAAAAGAAGAAAATAGTTTTTATGATTATATGTTTAATTTGTTTATTAAATCCAATAAAGTTAGAGATTATGTGTTAAGTTTGATGAAAGAAAAACTTCCTGCACAATATTTAGCTGCTAAATTTAGAATGAATACAAAATTAAGATTTATCAAAAGATGGGAAGTTATTAAATTTTTAAGAAATTATTTAGAAAAACATTGATTTATAGAGGTTGAAACTCCAGTTCTTCAAAATAAAGCTTCATGAGCTTTAGCTAAACCTTTTATAACTCATCACAATGCTTATGATATTGATGTGTATTTAAGGATAGCTCCTGAGACTCGGCTTAAAAGAGCAATTGTTTGAGGTTTTGAAAGAGTTTATGAATTTGCAAGATGTTTTAGAAATGAATGAGTAGATCCTTCTCATCTTCAAGATTTTACAATGCTTGAATTTTATTGGACTTATATAGATTACAATTTTTTGATGGATTTTACAGAGCAGATGTTTAAAGATTTATTAAGAGAAGTTTTTGGAACTTTGTCTTTGATAATATTAGATAGAGAGTGAAATCCGGTTGAAATTGATTTTAGCAAGAAGTGGCCAAGAGTAACTATTTTTGAATTAATTAAACCTTATTTTCCAGAGCTTGAAGATTTGTGGAAAAAAGATGAACTTGGTGAGGCTAAAGAGTTAGCAAAAATAAAGTTGAAGGATTATCTTGATGAAGAAGATGTAAAAGAGATGATGAAATTAGGATGGGGTAATTTTATTGACTTTGTTTATAAAAAAACTGCTAGAAAAAAATTAGTTGAGCCAGTTTTTGTAATAAATCATCCTATTGAACTTTCTCCTCTTGCTAGAAAAAATGATGAAAATCCTAAGGTTGTTGATAGATTCCAACTTGTAGTAAATGGTTGGGAAATTGTAAATGCTTACTCAGAGTTAATTGACCCAGTTGATCAAATGGAAAGATTTATAGAGCAAGCTAAAGCAAAAGCTGCTTGAGATGAAGAAGCTCATGAAGTTGACAAAGATTATGTAAAAGCAATGGAATATGGTATGCCACCAATAGCTGGATGGGGTAGTGGTATTGATAGATTATGTGCATTATTTATGACGCAAGAAAATATTAGAGATGTAGTTATGTTTCCATTGATGAAACCTGAAAGTGGAGATGAAGATAGATAATGTAGTATAAAAGTTTAAAATTGTTTTGTTGTGATATAACAAGAAGGGGATAATCATATTCCCGCTTTTTTTTATTTTTCTTGAAAAAATGTTTTTATTATGTATAGTAAAATATAAATTATTTTTTTATCATCGACAATAAAATAATGATAACGATAGAATATTTGTTGTCTCAAAGGCAGTTATTAAAAGATTTAAAAATTATACAAAGAGATTATAGTTTTTCAGAGGATATTTTAAAACTTCGTAAAATAGTTGTTTTTGTGTGACCAAGGAGAGTATGAAAAACATATCTTATGTTTCAATTTTTAAAACAATTGATTGATAAAAAGTTGGTAAACTGGGATAATGTTATTTATATTGATTTTTCTATTTGGAAAAATGAAGAAATAAACTTTTTTGATTTAGACGAAAAAATAAATCAAGTATGTATAGGTATTCCTTTTTTAATTTTCGATGAAGTTCAAGATGTTTTGAATCGGGAAAAGTTAGTTTTGTATTTTTATTCAAGATGATATAATATTTTTGTTTCTTGAAGTAATTCAAAAGTCTTGTCTTCAGAACTTGCAACTCAATTTAGATGAAGAGTTTGGCAATATTTTGTATATCCGTTAACTTTTCAAGAATTTTTGAGATTTAAATGAAAACAATTTAATAAGAATATTTCTTTTAAACAAAAAGGAGAATACAAAAAATTGTTTTTAGAGTATATAATTTGGTGAAATTTCCCTGAAATCTCCGTAATTGATTCAGATTTTGATAAACTAACTTGGTTAAAGGATTTTTTTGATGTAATTATATTAAATGATGTTATGGAAAGATATAACCTAACAAATGAATATGTTCTAAGATATTTGTCAAAGAAAGCTATTAAAAGTATTGGTAAGCAGATTAATTTAAGTAAGATTTATAATGATTTAAAATCTCAAGGTGTCAAAGTAGGTCCTAATAGTGTTTATGAATATTTTCAATATTTACAAAATGTTTTTTTTATTACGATTTTGGAAAACTATTTTAAATGATGAAGAAAGTCAAAGGTTTATCTTTTTAATCCTGGCTTAATACAGATATTTAATCCTTGAAAGGATTTATGACAGAGATTTGAAAATATTATATATTTGTATTTAGTCGCTAAATTTTGAAAAGTTTTTTATAAATCAAACTGATGAGAGATAGATTTTTATATTCCGGATGAAGATTTAAATATTCAAGTATGTTGGGAGCTTTCTGAAGAAAATATAACCAGGGAAACAGAACCTCTTTTGAAACAAAAATGAGAAAAAGTTTTAATCTATTTTGAAAAAAATATTTGAAATAATCTTGTGCCTAAGAGTATAAAAGTATTAGATTTTTTTCAGTTTTTAAATTTTTAATAATTTATAATGAAAACTTGCAGGCGATGTTGAAAAAAATTTGAAATTTCTGCAGAAGAAAGAAGATTGCTGAAAAAGTTTAAATTTAAAATTTGAGATTTTAAGACAGATATCGGTGAACCTGAGCTTTGTCCTGATTGTAGATCAAGAAATTTGTTTATGTTTAGAAATGAAAGATTTTTTTATAAAAATTTTTGTAGTATATGTGGCAAGCCGGTTGTTTCAATATTTTCTCCTTATTTAAATTTTAAGGTGGTATGTAAAGAATGTGAGAAAAAAGTTAATAATGATGATTATTTTTTGGATTATAAAAAATGAAAATTTTTTAATCAAATAAGAGAGTTATTGTCAAAAGTTTATTTACCAGCTAATTTTTGATGAAATGTTAGTTGATGAGTTTTTTATAATCATGTAACAAATAGTGAAAATATTTTCTTTTCTTATTCAGTTACTAAGTCTAACAATGTTTTTAATAGTTGGAGAGTGATTAATAGTAAAAATGTGAAAGACAGTATTTTGGTATATGATAGTGAAAATGTTTTAGATAGTATAGGTATTGTTGATTCAAAAAATGTTGTTTGTAGTTTTGATGTTACTGGTAGTAAAGAAGTTTATTTTTCTGTATGAGTAAAAAATAAAGAGTATGTTTTTTTTAATGAAGATTTTTCTAACAGGAAGGATGAATTTGAAAAATTAAAAAGAAAATTGAAAAGTTATAATTTTTATTTAAAGTATAAGAAAAAATTTGATAAACTATTGACTACATATAAAATAAAAAATGTTGATAAGTTTGTAACAAAAGATGTTGTAAATAGTATGTTTGTTTATTTTATGACAAATTGTCAATTTATGTATAATGTTTTTTATGATGATTTTAGTAAAAAGGTTTATAATACTATTTCTAGTGATACGAATGTTAATGTTATTTGTTCATTTGGAGTATATTTTTCAAAGTATACTTTTTATTGTATTTTCTCGCAATGATTAAAATATAGTTTGTGAAGTATATGATTAGAAAATAAAAAGTTTACTATTTTAAATAAAGAATATAACTTGGAAGATTGGACAAAAGTTGTTTTGGAAATAATTGATGAATTGAAAACAAAAAAAATGTGGTGAAAGTTTTTCTATCCTTTTATTAGTCCTTATCCTTACAATGATAGTATAGCTCAAGATTTTTATCCTATAAAAAAATTGGTTGAAGTAAAGAAAATTAATAGTTTTTCTTTATTGGAGAAAATATTTGATATTTGATTTTTGGATTGAAAAGAAGGAAAACAGATGAGGGAGTTTCTTAAGAAAAATAAAGCTGGAGAAAAGATAATAGATAAGAATTGAAGTTGAATAGTCTATATATTAGAGCCAGAAAAAGTTATTTCAAAAGCTATTTTAGATTTGTGAGGAGAAGAGATTGTAGCAATTTGGTGGAGAACAAAACAATATGATTTTTCAAACTTTTTTTATAGAAATTTTATTGATATAAAAAGCCTACCAGACAATATTGATGATTATACAGATGATATAATTTTAAATATATTGAATAATTTTATAAAAGTTGAAGGAGGTTGTAAGTTTTTTATGACGCCTCAAGAGATAAATTTTCACAAAAAATTTAAAATAGCTATTTTTAAAAATTGTCCTTTTGAGAGGTTAGAGCAAAAGATAAAAATTTTATTACAAAAGGGTGGTTTATTTTGATACCAAAAGGATAATTTTGAAGATTAATAATATAGAGTATATCATCAAGTATTATAGCACTTATGATATTTGATGGAAGGTTGAGGGATTTTACTTTTTTAGGATTTGAAGCTAAAAATATTGATTCAAATTTGTTAGTTCATTGAATTGAAATAATAGTGGAAATTTTTTTTGTTTGCAATAGTTTATTTTCTAGATTAGATAAAATTTTATTTAAGTCTTCGTTGGAATAAGGCAGGATTTCTAAAAGGTTTCAAGTAATAATTTTAATGTCAGAAGTATTTTTTATTTTTTGATTGATTTCTAAATAGATTTTTTCAATTCACCATACTGAATCATATACTGATGTAATTGGTAAAAGTTTTTTAAAAGGAGATTTTATTTGTTTTAAGAAAATAGAAATATTTTCTATTTCTGATAAAAAGTTTTGTAAAGAGTTTATTTTATCTGTTAAAATTTTTTGTAAGATATCTTCTGATTCAACATAGAAATATTGTATTCAGTTGATAATTTCGTTGCTAATTAGTCATTGTTTTTCAAGTTTTTGAAGGATTCTATATGTAGATGTTCTTTCAAATAGCAAATTTTTTGCAATTTCAGAGGCAGGTTTAGGTCAAATTTTAAAAGTAGTAAGCCAAATTTTGGCTTCTTTTTCTGATAATCATAAGTTTTTGAGAAGTTGAATAATTTTTTCTTCCATGAGAGTTAAGATAACAAAAAGATAAAGTTAAGTATTAACGTATATAAAAAGTGTTTTAGATGAATATAAGAAAATATTTTAAATGTTCAAGTAAATATTTAGTTAATTAATAGTTGAAATGAAAAAAGGGATCACTACTATTAGATGTAATTAAGATAATTTTAAAATTAAAAATTTTTAGATGAAGTACAGGATACCATATGGTATTACGGATATAATAGCGATGAGGAGAGAGAATTACTATTTAGTGGATAAGACATATTTTATACCTAAGTTGGAGGAAGCAGGGAAGTATTTGATTTATTTGAGGCCAAGGAGGTTTTGAAAGACGTTGTTATTGGCGATATTGAGGGTATATTATGATAGGTTATATAAAGACCAATTTGAAGAGATATTTAAATGATTATGGATATATAAAAATAAAACTCCATTGCAAGGTAAATACTATGTGATGAAATTTGATTTTTCTACGATAAGTTTAGAAGAGATAGAAAGAGATTTTGCATTTACAGTAAATTTAGAGATAGAAAGTTTTTTAAGAAGGTATAAAAAAGAATTAAATATTCCAGTAAAGAAAGGAAATTATAAGGAAAAATTTAAAGCAATTTTGGATTATTTTAAAGATAATCCAGATAAAAAATTAATGATTTTAATAGACGAATATGACCATTTCACAAA
>CAYNHJ010000009.1:0-14811 GCA_964397125.1 uncultured Candidatus Peribacteria bacterium | reverse complement strand
CCGGAGTTTAAAATCCCGGGGTCTATAATTACAAAACCTATTTATTTTCCTTAGAATTTCAATCTATTTGTGAATTGTTTTGAGTTCATCATATTTTTTGATATAAAACAATAGATTTTTGTTGTAAAATATTAATTTTTTCTTCAAATTGCTTTTTAATATCTTCTAATTGATTTTCATCACCAATTCATGTAACATCTTTGTATTGATCAATCAATTTCTTAGCTTCTTCTATAATTGGCATTATATCATTTTTATCTTGCTCTGTTAATTTAGATTCATTTTCCTTAATTAATTTTTCAATCCCATAAACAACTTGATCTAATTGGTTTCTTTTTTCTACAACTTCTTTTCTCTTTCTATCTAAAGTAGCAAATTTTTCAGCTTCTTCTTGCATTTTCTTAATTTCTTCTTCTGAAAGATTAGTTGCTCATTGAATTGTTACTTTCTGTTCTTTTCAAGTAGATTTTTCTCTTGCAGAAACATGTAAAATACCATTTGCATCAATATCAAAAGTAACTTCTATTTGCGGAACGCCTCTTGGCATTGGAGGAATTCATTCTAAATTAAACATACCTAAAGATTTATTATCTCTTGCCATTGGTCTTTCACCTTGAACAACATGAATAGTTACTGCTGGTTGATTATCTACAGCTGTAGTATAAATCTTAGTCTTCCTAACTGGAATAGTAGTATTTCTTGGTATAACAACATCTACTAATCCTCATTCTACTTCTACTCAAAGACTTAATGGAGTAACATCTAAAAGTAAAATATCTGTAACTTGACCTTGAATAATACCACCTTGAATAGCAGCTCACAAAGCTACTGCTTCATCTGGATTAACAGTCATCTTTGGCTCTCTACCAAAAATTTCAGCAACTTTTTTTCTTACAAGTGGCACTCTTGTAGAACCTCAAACTAATATTACTTCATTTATATCTTGAGGTGTCAAACCAGCATCTTTTAACGCATCCATAGTAGGCTTTACTGTTCTTTCTACTAAATCTTCTATTAATCTTTCAAATTGAGCTCTTGTCAAAGTTTCCTGTAAATGTCTAGGTTGTCAATCAGGTCATGTAGTTATAAATGGTATATTAATCTCTACTTGCTCTACTTGAGAAAGTTGTTTTTTAGCATTTTCCGCTTCTTCTTTTAACCTTTGAAGAGCCATAGGATCTTTAGACAAATCAATTCATTCTTTTTCCTTAAATCTTTCAATTAACCTATCAATGATTCTTTTATCAAAATCAGCACCTCACAGATGTGTATCTCAATTTGTAGCTAACACTTGAAATGTTCATTCAGATCATATCTCCATTATTGTAATATCAAAAGTACCTCCTCACAAATCAAATACTGCTACTTTTTCATCTTTGTTTTTACCAAGTCAATAAGCTAAAGCAGCAGCAGTTGGTTCATTAATTATTCTCTCTACTTTTAATCAAGCTATCTCTCAAGCAGCTTTTGTAGCTTGTCTTTGAGAATCATTAAAATAAGCCGGAACTGTTATCACAGCTCTATCTACTTTCTCACCTAAATATTTCTCTGCATCCTCTTTAATCTTCTTTAAGATAAATGCTGAAATTTGTTCTGGTTTATATTCTTTTCAATCTACAACTATTAAAACTCACCCATCAGGTCATTCTTTTACTTCATATGGAACATGTTTAATTTCATCTTGTACCTCTGAAAATTTTCTTCAAATAAATCTTTTAACTTCATAAATAACATTTTTAGGTTCCAAGACTGCCTTTCTTTTTGCAAGCTTTCAAACTAAAAGTTGATCTCATTTTATATATACAACAGATGGAGTAATTCTATCTCATTCGGCATTAGGAATAACTTCTGGTTTATCTCATAAAAGATATGCAGCTACAGAATTAGTTGTTCATAAATCTATACCTATTATTTTCCCCATAACTTTTTAATTTAAAATATAAAAATAGCAACCATATCTCTATGGTGCTATTATAATTAGGTTTTATTATTTTTCAAGAGATTTTTAACTTATATTTTTTACAACTTTCCATAAACTCCCAAATCTATAATTTCTTTTGTAAAAAAATGTAATTCTTCTAAAGCTCAATTTATATCCAACTTTTTGGACGCTTCAAAATCTATCCAAAATAAATATTCAAAATTTCATCTCTTAGATGGAATCGACTCTATTTTTGTTAAATTTATTGCTCTAGTTGCAAAAGCTCATAAACATTTAAACAAAATAGCAGGTTGATCTTTTACTTTAAAAATAATAGTTTGTTTTTCTTCTTTATTAAAAAATTTTTTAAATTTTAAATAATCTTTATTCAAGCAAACAAACAAAAATCTTGTTGTGTTATCTGGATGATCGTTAATATTTCTTTTTAAAATATTTAATCAATAAAGCTTAGCAGCATACTCAGAACATATAGCAGCTATTGTATTATCTTTTTTTTGAGCTACATATTTAGCACTTCAAGCAGTATCTAAAAAATCTATAGGTTCAAAATTGTATCTTCTAAGAAAATTTTCACATTGCATTAAAGCTTGCGGATGGGAATATACTTGTTTAATAACTGAAATACTATCTGCTAAAGAAGCTAAACAATGTCTGACCGGAAGATAATATTCAGCTAATATTTTAACATTATAATCTCTCATTAAATATAAGTTTTGATGAACAGATCAAGCATAACTATTTTCAATTGGGATTATTCAAATTCATCAATTTCTTTCTAAATTTTCAAAAATATCTTTAAAAGAAAAAACTCATTGAGTTTCAATAGATTTATCAAATCATTTTTTTACAAAATAATCTTTCAGAATTTCTCAAACTTGATGAGAATATGCGCCTTTTATTCCTTGATAATATATTTTCATTTTACAAAATTATCCATTCATCTAAAAGATATTCTTCTCAATCTAAGATAAATCTATTAAAATCAAATCAGTTTAACACTCATTCTTTCACTTGTCTTGTATAAATATTTTGAACTTTTATTTTGTTTCAAATATTTTGTTTAAACATCTCTATTTGTTTAGATAAAAGAAAAATAATTTTATCAGTATATCTTTGTCAAATACTAGCATACTCTCAGAAAAACTTCCTTCAAGATTCAATTAAATTAACAAATTTTTCAATATCATTTTTAGAAAAAAATATCTTATTAAATTCTTGGGCAGTTTCTATAAAAACACTTTGGACTTGTTTGTTCAAAGGATTATTAACTTGAATTTCAGCATATAAATATGGGTTTTGTCACATATATCTTCACACTAAAGAAACTAACATCTTATAAACTGGCGAGGTAAACTTATCTAACATTTCTAACTCATTTTCTTGATCTTCAAAAAAAATCTTAGCTAATCTTCTTAGAGTTTCCCCAACTGTAAATAATGAAAAATGAGTTAATCATTGTATAATAGCCATTATTTTATCATGTTGATAAGGTGATATTTCATAAACTTTTGCTCATTCATCAATTAAAAAATTTTTAAACCATTTATATCTTTCATCATTTTTTACATTATCAGGTGGAGTTAAAATTATAACTTGTCAAGCTAAGCTACTAATATAAGGTCAAAACATTGGATGAGTTGGGATAATTAATACTTTCTCAGAAAATTTCATCATCTCTTCAAAAGGCATTATTTTTACAGAAGTAACATCAGCAAATATACTACCTTCTTTTAGATAAGGTCAAACTTCATTTATAACTTTTTTAGTATTTCAAATAGTTACAGAAACTATAGTAACATCTGCATCTTTAACTGCTTCTCTGTTATCTACAGTAAATTGTACATTTAAATCTTTAGCTACTTTTTCTCATTTTTCTTTATTTCTTCAAGTTATTATAATATTAACTTTATCTTTAAACTTTAATTTTATCATTTTAGCAAGCCATTTTCAAAATCAAGAAGTTCAACCTAAAATAGCTATCTTCATATTTTATATTTAACTATTCTAAATGGATAATCTTCTGGAACTCGATATCACTTTATCATTGTTAAACATTTAATAACATTTCTTTGCCAATTAATAGAATCAGAAGCATAAATAGGGCCTTTATTTGATCAATATCTTGATAATTTGTCTACTGTCCAAATATTTTTAAGATATTTGTTATTTAAAACTTTAAAAATAGCCCTTGCTCAAGCTAATGGATTAGGGAATCATCTTCTATCTCATCTATCATTATTTCATACATTTCATACATTCCATTTTGAATTTTTAGCAAAATGCTTTCATAATCAAGTTTCAGCATATCATATACAAATCCCTAAATCAATATCTATATTAAAGCCACTTGCTGCCTGCTGCCATAAATTTATATTTTTATAAGGTCAACTTCAATATTTTTTAAGAAAATTTATTCTTCTTTCAAGTAAAGTATGTCCTGACATATATTTAACTTTTGATAAATCTATATTTCTCGAAAGTCTATCTTTAAAATATTTTAACCAATACTTTTCAGGTAATTTCTTATAGCTAAAATCTATAATTGACAAATCTAAATACTTTAAAGGATCTACCCATTGTCAATTTTTAATAACTTCAAAATGAAGATGAGGTCACTCAGACAAAAATCAAGCTCATCTAGTTCAAGGAATACCTCCGCTTATTCATATAATTTGTCATCTTTTAACAAATTGACCTGGTTTAACAAAAATTTTATAAAGATGTAGATAAACAGTAATATATCAATATTTATGAATTAAAATCAGCCGATTTAAATAAGGTCAATCATGGTCAAAGACTTTATATACTATCCCGTTAGCAGGTGCATAGACTGGACTTCATTGAGGAATAGCTATATCTATAGCTTTATGTAATACTCCATATTTTTTTAAATATCATTCATCATCAAAATAAGTAGAAATTTTTTTAACAGGTAAAACAGGCCAAGAAAGAAATCTATCACTGTCAGGTTTTTCTGGTGTTTTTAACAATAGCCTAATATCAATACCTGTTCAAAGTTTAATTTTATCGATTTTTCTTTTTGTCAACAAAATCAAATTTAAAAGTTGTCTTTTTAAACTTTTCTTAGAATTTATTAATTCATAAAATTTTTTATCAATTTCTTTTTTATCAACTCTTAAATATCTCAATAAAAATAATAAATATTTTTTTTGTTCTTGTAAAATATCCAATTGCCTTTGATACTCATTTACTTCTTCTTTATATTTTTGCCTTAAAATATTTACAGCATTAATATATCTTGTTAATTTTTTATCTTTAATTTCTAAAAGTTTCAATAACTCTTTTAATCTAATATTGAGCAATTTTAAAATATCTTGTTTTGATAAAAGATGAGAAATATTATCATTAGATAAAAAAATTAATTTTAAATCATCAGTAGTTAATCAGTCTGAAGAAATTTGATTATTTACTCTATAAAATAGACTAGTATATTCAGCAAGTTTTTTCTTTACAAAGTTTATATCACTTCTTAATTTTTTGATTTCTTTTCTAAGTTGTACTATTTTTAAAGAGTAAATTCTTATTTTTACTAATTTATTTTTTAAATTCTGTTGAGTTGATTTCATCTGTTTTATAATAGATTTTACGCCTGAAAGAATTTCATAATAATTTTCATCTATTCTTTTTTTCTTTTTAGATAATTGATCTATCTGTTTTTGAAGGTTATGGAACTCATTAGCCATATTTTCAATTTGTTTTCTTGCATTGTCTAAATCTAACAATAACATAAAAGCTCAATTTTTATATATTTGTTGAATCATTTTTTTTTCTCTTTCAATAAATTTATTAATAGCTTCAGCTTTTTTCTTAACAGATAAATTGTATCATGATAAGTTTTTTCAGGATAATATTTGTTTTTCTTTTAAATTTTTTCATGATAAGTTAATTAAAAATTTTCCATTCAAAAATTTTCCATAAACGAAGCTAAAAATTCAAAATAATGAAAATATTATAATTAAAATAATTCTTTTCATTAGGCCAACTTTATCAAAATAAATCTAAAATTTTAAATTTAATTTTTTTGTCTATATGCTAAAATTTCATCTGAAATATTCTCGATTTGTTTAGCTATAACCATAAATCTTTGTCTGTCTGTTCAAATAGGATAGCATCACATAAGTGTCAAATTTTTTCATGTATTATAATAATTATAAGTAGCTTTTACTTGAGATGGCCATCTTATCAATTTTTTAAAAACTTTATATTTATATATTTTTCAATTCCAAATTATCTCTATAATATCTCCATGTTTTAATAAAGGAATTTTGGCAAATACGTCACCGTATGGATTATGTTTCCACCAATAATAACTAGTATGACCAAAAATTAATATATTACCTGTTTGACCAGGATCTGGGGTATAAGGATATTTAACTACTCAATGGTAAAGTTCTTCATCAAAATCTGCTTTTTCTAACTTTTCATAACTAACAAATTTCAAATCTATAATAGGAGCATTTACACCTATAGCAGGAATAACTATTCTTTTTCCTGGAGGAAGGAGATTAAATATAAATTTTATATTTTGTTTTTTATGTAACAAATATTTGTTTAAATCCTTATAATATAATCTTATTTTACTAGCTTTTTTTATAGTTCAAAGTTTTTCTTTAAGTATTCTTAAATAATTGTAATTTTGTTTTATTTCAGTTTTTATTTTACTAAGATTTTTAGAAACATTTGTAGTTTTTTTAATATCAGACATAGTTATGTATCTAACAGTTATATTTGACTTTAAATATCACATATTTAAATATGGTCCTAAATATTCAAAAAAATATACTTTGAAAGCCTGCAAATTTATTAGTATCATTCACAAAATAAATACACTACAATTAAAAACAGTAAACAAAAAAATCTCCTTTAAAATATTCAAAATCTTTTCTTTTCTACTTTCCTTGTAATCAATAAGCTCCTCCAAATTAACAGACATTTTTATTTTTGTTTTTCGTAAAAATTAAAACTAAAATAATTTTACAGAAAAAATTATCTTTGTCAAATTTCGCAAAAATTTATTTTACAAAAAATTGACAAAATTTAATTGATAATTATCATTAGTAAAAAATTTTTTATCATTATAAAATCAAACATCATGGAAAATAAAAACAATCAAACTTATTCAGAAGCTATATTAAACCTTATTAAAAAACCTGACAAATATAGAGATTATCTCCTTCAACTTATGATTGATAATAAAGCTTCTGATATGTATCTTACTTATTGAGAACCTCCAGCTTTGAGAATTATGGATCAAGTCTATAGAGTAAAACAGCTTCCTCCTTTTGATGATGAATTACTAACTGAAATTGCATATTTTTTTATGGATGAATTTGAATGAGAAAAATTTAGACAACAGCTCGATATTGATCTTTGACGGTCATACAATTGAAGAAGATTTAGACTTAATATATCAAAACAACAAAAACATATAATGATAGTTATTAGACTTTTAGCAGAAAAAATACCTACATTAGACGAATTATGAATGCCTTCGGTATTTAAAGAATTAGTTAAAAGGAAATCATGAATAATACTATTAGCTTGACCAACATGATCTTGAAAATCTACCACTTTAGCTGCTATGATAGAAGAAATTAATCAAAATTATGCTAAACATATTATAACTATTGAAGATCCAATTGAATATGTGTTCAAACCAAAAAAATCTATAATAGAGCAAAAACAACTCTGAACAGATGTCTTGTCATTTGCAAAAGCTCTTAGAGCCGCTTTAAGACAAAAACCTGATGTGATTTTATTTTGAGAAATGAGAGATTTAGATAGTATTAGAAATGCTATCACACTTGCAGAAACTTGACATTTAGTTCTATCTACTATTCATAGTAAATCATCAGCTCAAACAATTAATAAAATAGTAGATTCTTTTCCTGCTGATCAACAAAATCAAATAAGAATACAACTTTCTACTACTTTGACTGCAATTATCAGCCAAAGGCTATTAAAAAGAAAAGATTGAAAGTGAATGATAGCAGCACAAGAAATAATGATAAACAATACTGCTATATCTAATCTTATAAGAGAAAACCAAATAAATCAAATAAATAATGTTATTCAAACTCACAAGCAAGAATGAATGCAACTTTTAGAAGATCATCTAATTGAACTTATAAGTAAATGATTAATAGAAATAGACGATGCTCTAACAGTAGCAAACAATCCAAATTATGTAATAAACGAGATAAAAAATAGAGGAATAATGATATAAAAATAAACCCCGGATAGATTCCGGGGTTTTATAATATATTAAAAAATTTTTTCATCTGTACGGTGGGGGAGGGATTCGAACCCTCGAGCCCCAAACGGGGCTACCCGCTCTCCAGGCGGGCGCATTCGACCACTCTGCCACCCCACCATCCACGGCCGGCCGGACTTGAACCGGCAACGGAGGAGCCGAAGTCCTCCATGTTCCCAATTACACCACGGCCGTATTTATTAAACAGATATTTACTTCCAATTTTCATAAGCCATTTTTGCTGCTTCTTCTTGAGCCTTTTTCTTGTTAGGACCAAAACCTTCTCATTTTTTTTCTCCCAAAACATATACTTCTGATTTGTATACAATTACATTTCATTTCTCATCTTTTTCCCATTCATAATCTTTATATTCAGGGACAATTTTATAAAGTTTCTGAACCTTTTCTTGCAACAAATTTTTATAAGGTTTAACAGGCTGATTTTTTATTTCATCAATCATACTATAAATAAATTTTTTTACAAACTTTTTAGCTTCATCATATCCTAAGTCAAGCCATATATAACCTACTAATGCTTCTAAACTGTCAGCTAAAATAGTATCCTTATCTCTTCCTCAAGTTTTTTCCTCTCAACGTCATAAAAATATAACATTTCATAAATCAATATTTCTAGCAACTTTAGCCAATGTTTCTTCTTTTACTAAATTTATTTTATATAAAGTTAACAAACTTTCTTCTAAATTTTCAAAATCTTTAAACAATAACTCTGCTACTAAAGCTCCTAATACTGCATCTCACAAAAACTCTAATCTTTCATTGTTGGGAACATTTTGTTTAAAATCTTTAGAAAAAGATTTATGAATAAAAGCAGTCAACATCAACTCTGTATCTCTTATTTTATTTATATTTAATTCTAACTTTCCCAAATACTCAACAATTTCATCTTTTTTGTCTATTACCTCTTTTGGCAACATGTCTAACTTAAATTTTAAATATAAAACACAAAAAACAGAACAAATCAATCTGGCTATTTATAATAAAAATTTTGATTTTACTTTCAACTACAAAATATTCAAGTTTCTTAAAACTTCTAAATATTTTTCACTTTCTTTTCAATATTTTTCTTCTAAATAAAGTTTCAAAAGATCTTTCCATGACTTAAAAGAAGTAGTTAATTTTTCTTTTTCTTCAATCATTAAATTAACAATTTTGTTAGAAATTTTAGATTTTCTTTTTATTTTTACATCTTTCAATTTATTAAACAAATCATTATCTAATATTGTTTTTAGATCATCATAATCTAAATTATCAGAATGTATCTGCAACACAATATTTTTGAAATCAATTGTAGGATCTGTATTATCCCAATTTAACATAAATTTATCGCTTTCATAGTGTTTTTTAGTTTCTTCAAATAAATTTTTTAAGCGATCTATTAAAATTTTTTCATCAATTTTAAATTGCCTTTCATATTCAATAGGCAAATAAAAATTTATGTCTATTAAAATAGGTTTTACTAATCAATTATTATATTCGAAAATAAATTTAAATTGTCAAGATTCTAGAGGGGTTGTTGCCCATACGCTACCACAACAAAAATAATTTTTATAAGAAAAACCCTGATGTAAATGTCCAGATATTAACCTTAAATTCTCTAAATTTAAAAACTTTTTTCAAAAAATAGCTACATCTTTAAATTTAAATTTTCATCTTTGTCAAATAAAAGAAAAATCTGTAGTATAAAAATGATGAATTACAGTTATATTTTGTCAATATTTCAAAAGAAATTGATCTAAAAATCTATTTAAATATCAACTATATTTTTCATTTTTGTTAGAAGAATCTACTAAACTATCAAATTCATCATTAATTTCAAAGTGAAGATCATATTTTTTAAAAACTTTTTCCCAATTTAATTTTAAGTTATAAGGTAAAAATAAAATCTTTTCTCATTCAATTTCTTCAAAAATAGGCTGTGTTATAAATTTAATTTTATCAAATCATTTAATAGCTTCTATTAAATTTTTTGTTTCTTCAAATACAAAGACATCGTTTATCCAATCATGATTTCAACTTAATACAAAAATATTTTTATTATAACTTACTGCTAATTCTAAAAAAAAGTTAAATAATTCAACTAAACTTTTTCTGTCATAAACAAAATGATAAACATAATCTCATAGAAAAATTATATTTTTTTGATTAGTGGATAAAATATTACTTTTAAGTTGCTCAAAAATTTTTTCTTTAAACTTTGGATTTATATGGATATCTCAGACTAAAAGCATATAATAACTATTTATTAATACTATCTAAAATAGTTCAAATAATACCAAAAATAGACAAAGCTATCCAAGCTACTATTCATCATACAAAAACTATCAAGATAGGTTCTACTAATTTAGAAAAATTATTTATCTTTGTATTAAATTCAACTTCATATAATTTAACTGCATTTTCAGCACTCTCTTTAATAGAAGCAGTTTGTTCTCATACTTTTAAAATAGCTACTACATCTTTAGGAATAATCAAACTATAATTTTCCATAACCTCAAATGGAGATTCTCATTTTCTTATGGCAGATACAACCTCATCCAACATTTTATCATAAATTTTGTTATTCATTATTCTTTTTAATGCCAAAAACACATCCACAAAAGGCAATCAAGAATAAATTAAAAGTTTCATATATCTCAAAAATTTGATAATATAATAATATCTAGTCAAAATTCAAAAAATAGGCAACTTAAAAATCATTTTATCTCTCCATTTTTGTCACTCTTCTGTTGAAAAAATTAAAGAAAATCAAAATATAATCAAAAAAATAGCTATAAATATATTAAATATATTTTCTTTCAAAAAAACAGAAACAGCTAATAGTAATCTAGTAGACAATGGAAGTTCTGCTCAAAAATCTTGAACTAATCACAACAAATTTGGTATAACATAAATCAATATAATCACTATAGCTATTATTGCTAAAAAAAATAGTAAAACAGGATATAACATTGCTCCAAAATATTTTTTCCTTGTTTCGTTTAGAAATTCATACTGGGAAGATAAATACTGCAAAACATTGACTAATTCTCAAGATTGTTCTCAAGCTCTTATAACTGCAACATCTGTTTCATTAAAATATTGATTTAGTCTTACTAAAGCTCTAGACAAAGTTTCTCACCTTTTAAGGTGATCATACAATTGTTGACATACACTTTTAACTGCTTTATTATCTGTTGAATCTTTTATAATATTTACAGCTTCCACAATAGATACTCATCATTTTAACAGATATGCTAACTCTTTCAAGAAAAAAATTTTATCTTTTAAACTAAATTTGGAAGTATCCAACTGCTCGACTAATTTTAAAATAAATTTATCAAACTCAGATAAATTTTGATTTTCTTGTTGTTGCTTTTTTAACTGCTCTAATAATTTTTTCGACACTGAAGCAGTTTCTGTCATTTCAACTATTTAAATCTTTAAAATTTATTTAAATTATAACCATTTACTAATTCTTGTCAAAAATTTAAATAATTTTAAAAGTTTATCTATCAAACAAACTTTATTTTTTTATCTTTTATCTTTTTGTTTTTCTCTAAATTCAAAAACTAAAGGGGATCATATAAATCAAAAATTTTCTCTTATGGTATTTTCCAACCATCTTTTGAACGCAAAATTAACATATTTTTCTTTGTTAATAAAAAATACAAATGTAGGAGGAGCCTCTTCTGGTTGGGTAGCATAATATACTTTACAAATTTTATTTTTAGGAAACCTTGGAGGTTTTTGTAGCCGTTTAGTATGAATTACTTTGTTTAAATCAGAAGTCTGTACTCTTTTATGATATTCATTAAAAACTTTTTCAACCCAATCTAAAAGTAACTCAAAATTTTTTCATGTTTTAGCAGAAATAGGAACAATAGGAATCCATTTTGCAAAACTAAATGCTTTAACAACATCATTAAACTTTTTTTCAAATTCTTCTTTGGTAAGTTCATCTATCTTATTAACAGCTATTATCAAAGGTAATTTTAATTTTATTAAATCACCAACTATAGTTAAATCTCTGTGAACAACACCTTCTAAAATATCAATTAGGACAACTGTAACAGGTTTTTTAAATTGTAACAAAGATATTGTTTTAGAATACGCTATTTTTTCTAATCAATGAATTTTTCCTTTTTTTCTTATTCATGCTGTATCATACAATACAATTTTTTTTCATTTATAAATTATTTCAGCTTTTATATAATCTAATGTTGTTCCTAGTTTATCTTCTACTTTTGCTTTTTCTTTTCAATAAAGACTATTTAATAATGTTGATTTTCATACATTTGGTCTTCAAACTATAGCAAGAGGTATTTCCTCTAATAAATTTTCAACTTCAATATTATCTTCTAATTTTGTTTGAAGTCATAATTTTTTAATTTTTTGAAAAATTGCATCTTTTAAATCTTCAAATCCTTCATTTTGTTTAGCTGATATTCATATTATATCCTTAAATCCTAACTCATAAAATTCAGCTAATCATTCATAAACCTTATCTGTATATACTTTAGAATCTAATTTATTTACAACAAGTATTACTTTATCATCTAATCAGTTTTTATAAAGAAATTCAGCTATTTTTCTATCCTGAGGAGTTAATCACTCTTTTCAGTCCACAACAAATAAAATTATATCAGATTCGTTAGCAATATCCTCTAAAACTTCTATTTTATGTTCTTCTTCTAATCAAGGAACATCAAACAGTTTAAATTTATATCAATCAATATCAATAACCTCATCAAAAACCTCTCTTGTAGTTCATTTAATATCAGTAACAATAGCTCTAAATTGTCATAATAGTCTATTAAAAATAGTCGATTTTCAAACGTTATATCTTCACACAAGTCATATACTAATCATTTTTTGTAGGAGTTAATATTTAATAAACTACTAATTAATTTTTTTTATGAATTCATATCCCAATTGTCCACAAGCTCATTTAATTTCTCTTCATAAACTATCTCTTATGGTAACTGTCAATCATCAATTTTCTAAAATTTTTTTAAATTTTAGAATATTTTCATATGTAGACTCTTTCAAATCTATCGCAGGATTTTCATTATAAGGGATTAGATTAATATGACATTTTTGTCATTTCAACAATTTTACAAGTTCATATGCCAAATCTGGTTTATCAGTTAATCATTTTATCATAATATATTCATAAAAAATTCTATTTCACAGTTTATTAATATATTGATTTAAAATTTCCATAAGCTTTTCTAAAGGATATTGTTTAGCTATAGGAATCAATTTTTCTCTTAATCTTTGATTTGGAGCATGTAAAGAAACAGCTAACATAACTGGCAATTTATCTTCTATTAGTCTATATATTCAAGGAATTATTCAAGAAGTAGAAATCGTAATATGCCTTTTAGATAACGAAAAAGCTCTTTGATCTAACATTAATCAAATAGATTTTTTTATATTTTCATAGTTTAATAATGGTTCACCCATTCACATAAAAACAATATTTCTAACTTTATACCGACTTCAGTCTTCTTTTTTTCCAAATTTTTTCATAACAAAATTATTGGCAAAAATAAGTTGAGATATTATTTCATCCAAAGAAAGATTTCTTCTAAATCATAATTTTCATGTTACACAAAATATACATCATACAGGACAACCAATTTGACTAGACACACACAAAGTAATACGATTTAATTTAGTTTTTCAATTAATAGTATGATAATGATACATTAAAACTGATTCTATTATATTTCAATCTTTAGTTTGAAAAACGATTTTAGTGGAATCTATACTATCTTCTATTTTAACAGGTTGTAATGATAATATCTCAAATTTTTCTTCTAAATTTTTTCTTAAATCTTTAGATAAAGTAGTCATACTATCAAAATCTATTCTATTGTTTTTGAAAATTTCATAGAAAATTTGTTTTATTCTATATGGTTGTAATTTATTTTCTTTTCTAAACTTTTCTAAAAATGTGTCTTTTTTATTTTCTATTAAAATCTTATATGCTTCATTTATTAAATTTACTTTTTGTATCATGATAAATTATTTCCAGATAAATTAAGTCAACTACTCTGCTGACCTGAAAGTAGAGATTGAACTTCTTTTTCTATTTGAGAAAAAAATTCTTCTTCATCTTCTCAAGATAAACTATTGTTAATATGTTTGTTAACATATTGTCTTTCTTGTTTGTTATTTTCTTTAAGTCATATAAAAAAATAAGAAATATAAACTCCTGGTATTGATAAGAAAAACAAAGCTATTACAAAAAATACAAACGCTCTAAATACTTTTTTCTTTTTCATAGTTTAATCAGTTATTCAAGCTAAAATCTCATATCAATTAGAAGTTATAAGAATAGTATATTCCCGATGTCCTCATAAATCTCAAAATTCAGTATACATATTCCAGGGGATTCATTTTTTTTCAACGGCATATTCTGATTTTTCTGCGGTAATTGGTTCTATCGCTATTGTCATATTTTCTTTCAAAATATATTTTTTCATTGATTTTTCAGGCCGGTTGAAAATAGTAGGTGCCTCATGAAGAGTTACACCTACTCAATGTCATGTTAAATTTTTTATTATACTTATTTTCTGTGATTTTGCTA
>CAYNHJ010000008.1:0-14935 GCA_964397125.1 uncultured Candidatus Peribacteria bacterium | reverse complement strand
TTTATATCTGGTCTATACAATCTTATAATTGATACCACTCCAGCTACATGTGGTGTAGCCATTGATGTTCACATCGCATATCTATAACCGTTATTTGGTTCAGTACTATAAATATTTACACCAGGTGCAGCAATATCTACAGTTGAACCATAATTAGAAAAGAAAGCCCTATCCCCATTCTGATCAATAGCTCACACGCAGATTGTCTCTTTAAAAGAACAAGGATAAGCATATGAAGCATCCATATTAAGATTTCCTGCAGCAACGACCATTATAACACCTTTTTTAGATGCATATTTCACTGCTTGTTTTTCTACTTCACTATATGGACCTGAAATACTCATATTAATAACATCAGCTCAATTATCCGCTGCATAAACAATTCATTCTGCTATAGAATATGAATCTGTCCTTACATCACCATCTGGAAATACTTTCACTGGCATAATCTTAGCTATAGAATTTACTCCAAAAACTCATCATCAATTAACTTCTGCAGCAATTGTTCAAGCTACATGTGTTCAATGCCGATGTCAAGGCATAGTATTATTATCTCAATCTGCAGTATCCCATCAATAAACATCATCTATATATCCATTTCAATCATCATCAATTCAATTTCAAGGAATCTCTTTAGTATTCTTCCAAATATTATCCTTCAAATCTTTATGATACCTATCTATTCATGTATCAATAACAGCTACAACTACTTTCTTAGATTTATCTAATTTACTCTGTATTTTATCAGCTTCTATCTTCTTGATTCACCACAATTTAGATAATTCCTCTCATTTTAAATAATCATTTCAACTTCAAAAATCTACTAACTCAACAACACTTGGCTTAATTATCTTTCCTCCAAACAAAATAATATTAGGAATTAATCAATCCTCAACTTTCTTTATAAAAATTTTTGAAAAAATATTTTCTTTAGGTAATTTCAATATATATACTCAATCTCACAAATTAACTATCTTATAACTATCAAAAAACTTATTTAACAAATGCTTTAATTTTACCTTAGAATATGACGTCTTAATAGCAATTCTCAAGTACTTACCATTAGAAAACGCATGAAGTACAGTTTGTTTTAATTGACTATAAGAAATATTCTTAGAAGCAGAAATATCTACAACTTTTGAGACCTTATGTTTTTGAATATCCCTTACCAACTTAAGAGCTAAAATTCATTGAAGATAATTCTTAACAGCACTTCTATCCCTTCTTCTTACAATCCTTTTAGCAGAACTGTCTAACTCTTTTTTTATTAAAGAATAATCCTCTTTAAAATTATAAGACTTTTGAACTAATTTTTCAATATATCTATCCACTTTTTTATGAATTTTTATAAACTTACTAATAGAAATAGCAAAACTTAAATTAACAAAACCCAATAACACTAACCAATAAAAAAACAATTTCTTTATTTTCATAACTATAACATTAAAATATAAAAGCTATAAATAATTTAATAAAATTTTTTTAAAAAGTCAATAAAAAAACATCCCCATAAATGGGGATGTTTAAAATATCTATACCTTACCAATGCTACTTCTATCTTCCATTAACAACTTTCTTAAACTCAGATCCTGCTTTGAAAGTAGGTAATTTCATTGCAGGAATTTTAATAGTTTCACCAGTTCTAGGGTTCTTACCAGTTCTTGCTTTTCTTTTTGATACTTTAAAAGTACCAAAACCTTGAATTCTAACTTCTCCGTCTTTTTTTACTCCTTCCATAATAGCTTCTACAACTGCGTTAACACATTCAGCAGCCATTTTTTTTGAAATACCAACCTTTTCAGCAACTGCAGCAACCAATTGAGTTTTTGTCATCTATTTTGAAATTTAAGATATAAAAAGACATTATTTATATTAAAACAGTTTCAAAAGATTTCAACTATTTTTATAACTTTCTAAAATTCATAACTAAATCTATAATTGTTTTATTATTTTTAAAATCCAGTTCTAAACTATTATCTTTAAAAACAGATCTTAAACGACTTACTTTCAGCTTGACATTTTTTAGAAATATTACATTTTATCTTTTAACAACTTAATACCTCTTGATATTCTTTTTCTTACTAAATCTTCTGATATTCATAATATTTCTGCTATCTCTTTATTAGAATATCATTCAACATACTTCAAAAAGAGTACTTCTTTATAAATTTCTCAAAGGTTAGATAAAAGCTTCTTTATTTTTTCTATTTTTAAATCCTTATCTATTGATTCCAAAATATCTTCCTCAGAAATTAAATAATCCTCAAACTTTATTTCATTTTCTTCATTATCAGTATATTCAGAAAAATATACAAGATCTTTTCTTTTAAAATAATCTTTTAATAAATTTTTAAAAACTACCCATAACCATTTTTGAAACTCTTTAATTTCTTCAGGAAAATTTCATTTATTTATCCAAAGCTTATAATAAAAATCAGACAAAATATCATTTATATCTTGATCAGAAATCATATACATTCATTTTACCCAACGAAAGAAAAAATCCACTGTTTCTAAATAAAATTTATTAAATTCATTTTTATCTCAAGAATTTAACTTTTTTATATTTATACTTTTTAAATCCAACATTAAAAATCAAAAATAATTTTAAAATAATCTAAAAAACAACATTGTTATCATTATCTCCTTCTGAATCAGAAATTTTACAACTAGGATCCACCTTTTTCAAAACTTCTTTTACTTTCTTTTCAAAATCTTCATCAAAATCCTTCAAAAGCGAATACAATTCTCTAGTCTTTTTTGCAGCTTCTTTTATTTTTTTTATATAAATCTCATTATCTTTTAAAATCTGAGTAAGATAATAAAGTTGCTCTGAACACTTTTTTATTTCACTTACTAAAACTTCTTTTTCTTTTTTTAAAGCTTCAACTAACTGCTTTTTTTCCTCTAACTCTTGACTACAAGTTTTATAATTTTTTCTGAGATTATCAATAACTGTTCTATCTTTAAACCTAAAATAAAATACAAAATATCCTATTATCCCTCACACTCCAAATCAAAAAATAAAATACACAATTTCTATCATCTATAAAGAAAAAAGTGATAAAATTATAACTTTAATCATTTCATTTAAAGGTATTTTTTGATTTTCTTTCTTATAATAACTTTCAAACAGTTTTAACTTTTTAAACTCAGAATAACTAGTCAGTTCTATACATTGAGATCCAAAACTATTTGCTAAATTTTTACAGTTAGACAAAGAGCCTTCTCATATTTTAAAAAAATATAACTTTATATTTTTTTGCCTTACTTTCTTTAAAATAATATTTAATTTTTTTTTATCATAAATAAAGTCAAAATCTGACAAAATAATTCCAACATCACCACTACAACTATAATAGACCATTTTATCTAAACCTTCTATAATATTACTTCATTGACTAAATTGAGTAACATCTATTTTATTTAAATACAAATTTAAAATAGTTATATCTTTAGTTGGAACAACGTATCGCTTTCAAAATCTAGCAAAAGTAACTATTCCTTCTAAAACTCAACTATTAATTAGATTTGTAAAATTTTGTATAAATAATTTTTCCAACTGAAATCTTGATATAGAAAGTCAATATTTATTTTCAACATCCTTTTTTTTCATAGACTTTGAAACATCTACTATAAATATTACTGAATTTGGTCTTGCCGTGTTATCTATTACTTTCTCCTCTATAAAGAAATTTTTTATAAAAAAATATATAACAATTACAGTCAAAAAAATTTTAAAAAAAACTAAAATCTTATATCTTTTTAAACTCATTACAAATCTTTAAATTTATAAACTTCCAATCAATTTATCATTCAAGGTACATTTTGAGCTATACTGGAATGAACTATTAATATTCTATCATCTATATTCACATTTCATTTAAGAAGAATTCTAACCATTTCTTTTCATAAAGTTTTTATTCTAGTATAATCAAAATTGTTACTTATTTTATATCCTTTAACACCCCAAAGTAAATTTAAAAATTTAAAAGTATCATCATTTCTAGTAAATGCTATTATTGGTACTTTAGGTTTTAATGTAGAAAGTCTCGCAGGTGTATATCAAGTTTCTGTAGGACATATGATTGCTTTAACATCTAATTTGTTAGCTAATTCATATGCACTCCAAATTATATTATCAGTTATTTTATAATCATGTTGAATTATCATTTCATTATCAGATAATAATCCATCAACTACATTGTAATTAGAAATAATTATCTTATTAAGCCAATCTAAAACCTCATAAGGATTTTGTCAAATAGCAGTCTCATCAGAAAGCATAAAAGCATCCACTCATATTTTCATATTAAAAACTATCTCATCAATTTCTGCCCTAGTAGGAATTTTATTTTCAACCATTGTTGGTAAAACTTGTGTAGCAATTATAACAGGTTTTCAATATCTAACTGACAATTTAATAATATTTAAAGTTACTTTTGTTAACTCCTCTAATGGTAAAGCACTACCTAAATCTCCTCTTGCTATCATAATAGCATCTGAAAGCTTTATTATATCTTCTATATTTTCAACAGCATCTAATGTTTCTATCTTTGATATTATTCTTATAAATTCTCCTCAATTTTTATTTAAAAACTCTTTTAATTGTAAAATATCCTCTCAAGTTCTAACAAAAGAAGCAGCAACAAAAACTATACTGTTCTTGATGGCCCATAAAAGTCATTTTTTATCTTCTTCTGTAAGAAAATTAAGTTTAGGAGTATATCCTTGAAAACTAACAGATTTATTAGGTAAAATCTCATCTCACAATACAACTTTAGCAATTATTTGATTTTTATCGATTTTTTCTATTTTTAAAAGTATCTTATTATCATCAATAGAAATTAGAATATTTTTTCTTAAATCTTCTATAAAAGGATAATCTATATAAAGAACTTCATCACTATTTACTACTTTATCAGAAAATTGAATACTTATTTTTTTCTTCTTTTTCAAATTTAAATTATTTTTATTTTTTACTCTTATCTCTGGTCATTTTGTATCAAGCATTATAGCTTTAGAAGCATCTATTTTACGAATAATATTAACATATTTTTCTAAAGAAGAAATTCAACCATGAGAAAAATTAATTCTAAAAATATCTACAAAATTTACAAGTCTTTTCAGAATTGTTTCTTTCCCAATTGAAGGTCACATTGTTGCAATAACTTTTGCAAAACGATGATTCATATCTTTAACAAATTAAATTTTAAATTAACATTATACCGTTTTTTTCAATCTTTTCTATCATTTTTTTCTTTTTAATTTGCACCTTTCACGTAGAATCCGTTCTAAACATAAAAACATCGTCTCAAATTTTAACTAACACATCCATATCAGATTTTTCTACTCCAAAGTCTAATATTAAAACATCTTTTTTTCATTTTCTTTTTTTTATAATTTTTATTTGCTTGTTTATATCTCAACTATCTTCTAATTCATCTAAAGACTTAACTGAAATAGATAAACCCAAATCTTTTTCCAATTGACTAATATTTTCTCATCATTTTCATATAATTTTTCACTTATATTTTTCTGGAACATATATTTTGATACTTTTATCAGTTTCTGGTTTAACTACAACTGGAAAATCGTACAAATCTAAAAAATAATTTTGCAAATATTTTACTGCATAATCTTGAATAGGATTTTTTTCTTTTTGCATTTGATCTAATGGTACAACAACAACCTGCTCTCCATATGTATAAATTTCATATTGAACTTCTTCCGAAAAAAAATCATACACTTGAATTACAGGACGTGCTAAATCTTCAGATGCCATTCAAAAAGGAACTTTTACAACCTGTCTTAATCTTAAAATCTGATTAATATTTCATCACTTGATAAAAATTACCGTATCTACAACTTGAGGAATAACTCAAAGTTCTATAGTTCATAAAAATCTCTGAATAGAATCTATTGGATTAGTAGCATGTATAACTCATACAAGTCAAATTCAAGTAAGTCTCAAATCTTTGAACAAAATAAAATCCTCTTGATTTCTAACCTCATCATAAATTGTATAATCTGGTCTAGACAAAAGCAATATATCTCTTATTTCGCTATGAGGTGCATATGAAAAACTATATTGAGTTACCTCATCAGGCACTAATAAATCTCTAGGTGATTCTATAGTCTTTACTATTTTTTTATTTTTCACATAAAATTCTACTAAAGCCTGTGCAAAAGTGGTTTTTCATTCACCAGGCGCACCTGAAATTAAAATTCACTTTGCTTTATCTTTTAAAAGATCCAAAATCTTTTCATCTAAATTATAATCTTCTATAGAAAGCTTTTTCACTGGTTTAACAACTGTTATTTCTATACCATCCGCTAAAGGAGGTAAAACTACGACAGTCCTATAAGGTCAAATCTGAAGAACTTTAGAAAAATTCCTATCTATTTCTAAAAAACTATCAGATTTTTCTTCTACCTCTTTATATAAATTATTAATTAAATTTAAAAGATAAGTTTTAGATGGTTTTTCATCTAAAACTTCAATTTGCCAATTTCCAGGTTTTCATTTCTTCCTTACAATATGAACATTTTCTTTAAAATGTACGGACATAGTAGTATCATCAAAAAATTGATCTAACAAATATCACATCTTAATTTATTATTGATTTTTAAAAAATTATTTTTAAATTTAGTTTAAAACTGTTAAAATCTTTTTAAAAGAAATAAATTTTGCCAGCAATTATAAATATTTTTTGTAAATAATCAATATTTTAATTTCTGAGAGAACAATTTATGCTATTTAAATTTGATTTACTCAAATCAAAAAATAGTTGAAAAAAAATAGAAAACTTTAAAATTTCTGTTCTTTTCGATATAGAAAATAACTTACTAGATACTTTAAAAAAATCGTTAAATAAAATAGGAATTGTTGTTTTAACAACTTCTCCATTTACTTGAGAAACTCAAAAATTTTGAATAATAGAATTTAAAATTTCAAAATTACCTGACCTTGAAAATCTACAAATACATTGAATACTTCCAGAAGATAAAATTGAAAACTGATTAGAAATTATAAAAAATCTAGAATTAACAAAATATATAACCTATATAAATAATACACTTACTCCTATAGATGAATGAAAAATAATTAAACTTCTAGAACAATTGTCAACTTCTACTACCGAAAAGAAAACAAAAGATAAAAAGCAAAAAAAAGACGAAGAAGAAAAACTAAAACAAATAAGACAATTTATAGAAGATCTTTTAAAGGAATGAAGAAATCTTCAAGAAAAAGCCAAAGGATTTGTTTTGCCAATGCATATTAGTCAACTCAAAAACATTCTTGATGAATTAGAAAAACTTAAAAAAAGTAGGAATATTGAAAAACTTACTACACTGATAGAAAAAACTTTAAACTTAATGGAAGAAATAGAATTAAAAATTGTAGAAAAACAAAAAGAAGAAGAAATAAAACAAACTATACAAAAAAGCTTATCTGAATTGGAAATATTACCAGAATTAGAAAAATTCAAAAGAATCCAAAAAGCTAAATGAATAAAACAAAATATTAAATTATGACTTAAAGACCAACTTTACAAATATTTATGAAAACCTTGACTATTATTTGTTTTAACTTCTAAAGAACTGCTCAAAAAAACTAAATTTTTAGATGACTATATAAACTACTTTAACAAATACATTGAACTCTTTTTTATTCTATTAATTGTTGAATTAAATATCAATCTTGTCTTTCATATCCTTATAAATCCTTCAAATTGAATAGACAAAATAAAAAATATCGGATGAATTTTATATTTTATAATCATCTTTGGAATTTTTGGTTTTGTTTTTTTCATATGAAAATTTTTAAATAGAAAACTTCCTTTTATATACTGGTTAATATCCATAATTGCAATATTATTAATCTGATACTTAGTAAAAAATATTATTTTATCTACTTTTGCTCTACCATTATAAATGCTATTTATATTTTTTGCTTTTAATTTACTATTCATAATATACTTTTTTACAATAAAACTACAACGAGCTGCTTTGATCCCTCTTATTTTTTCTTTAATCATAATTTACACATTATCAGACGACTTTATAACCACACAAAATACAAAAATAAATTATAAAAGAATTTTTTTTGAAAATCTGATATTTATCTGATATCTTTTAATAAATTATTGAATATACAAATTAATCATAATATACTCAAAAATAACTCCTTTACATCCTTTACTTATTCTATTATGAATTAATATCACTGGTTTTTTAATATCTTCTTTTTTAAAACTAAAATCACGAAAAATTATTTTTCACATCACTATCTATTTAATAGAAATTATATTAATATTTAAAACAATCACAACTCTTACAAATTTATACAAACTAATAAATCTGTTAGCCATACTAAACTTTTCTATTTATACTTTTTCTATATTTGTTATAAAACCTATTTCAAATACATGAAAAGAAGACAATGGTCTATGGTTTCTTTTTTTAAATATAATTATTCTTTTAAATTTATATAAAATTCCTTTCTCCCAATTAAATAAATCTGCTTTCAGTCTTCAAATATATTTAGTATTTTTATTTACTAGCTTAGCTTGAATAAAATTTATTTATCTAAAATTATCTTCTACTCCCAAAAAAACAAAAAAATCTATATTATCTCAAATTCTCAATTGGGAATATCCTTTCTTACCTAAAAAAGAAAAAAAAGATTTAAAAAAATTAACTTTCAATTTATCAAAACAAATTTATAATTTTATTGAAAATTTACCTGAATATATCAAATTTTTACTATGAGCACTAAATATTATAACAATCTTTATTCAAATATTTATCTTTATAAAGACCCTACATACTAACTCAAACATCCTAGAAAATGAATTTTTTTATTGGGGAAGTATTGTTATTTTTTTTATTAATTTTTTAATTCTCAAATATCTAAATTTTTATCACCTTATCCAAAGAATTTTTTTCTTTTTTATACTTAACTTTTGAATATATCTTTCTATAATCAATATTTTTTGAAAAAACTATCTATCTATTAGTATATACTGAATAAGCCGAAACCTTTTAAATAGTTTTTTAATATTTTTAACATCAAATTTACTTAAAAAACACATTTTAATATATGAAGATATTTTCTTTTGGATTTTAGCAAATTTACTAGCAATTCCTATTAACATCTATTTTCTTTTTAAAACTAACTTATTTTATGATTTGAAATTAGCAATTTTATGAATATATATATGAATCCAATTAATATTAGTTTATTATAATTTTAAATTTTTAAAAAATATCAAATGATAAAAACAAAAAGATATATAATCGCATCCACCTTAGGATTAGTTGGAACTATCATATTAGGAATTTTCCTTTTTAAAAATTATCCAAAAAACATCAATACATTCGATATCTTACCATCAAATTTTTCTAAAATCAGTTATATCAAAGTAAATAACAAAATCCTTAATTTTTTACCTAATAAATCTGAAATTAAAACAATCTTAACAGGTTTTAAAGATATAACTTTATGGTCACTAATATCAGGTGAAAAAACATATATAGTATTTATATGAACTCCTAAAAATAATTTTGAAAAAATAAAAAAGGAAATAATTGAAAAAATAAAAAATATAAATCCCAACTTTAGTGAAAAAATAGAAATAGAAAAAAAATTTAATAAAATATTAATAGGATCTAAGCAAGATCTACAAACTTTTTTAAAGCTTCCTCATAACTTTAAAACAACAAAAATTTATAAACATCTACCACAAAAATATGATTGATTGATTGCAGTAAACTTTAACAAATTAAATATAAATCAAAATCTTTATGAAACGAATTACTATTACAAAAATTTAGATTTTTGAATATGATATATAAATATAAATGAAAATAATGATATAAATTCCAGTTTAAAAATTTATTTTAAGAAAAAATTAAATTTCAACAAACCCCAAATAGATAAAAAATTATTTAAATTTATCAGCAAAAATGATTTTATAGATATTATCATCTGAAACTGGCTTCAAACTTTCAAAATAAGTAAACAACAATTATCTTTACTTTATCCTTTTCTTTCAAAAGAACTTCCTCAATTAAATATTATATCTCCAAATCAATTTACTGAACTTATATATAACACTTTACAAAACTTTGAAATAAAAATTACAGATTGAAATAATATCTTTTGAATATGAGTTAGTATTATATTTTCAGGAAACAACTTGTTTGAAATTTGAAAAAAATTCATGCCATTCATCAAACAATACTTAAATTCAACTTTAGGATCTTGATTTAAAATTAAAGAAACAGATGACAAAATTTCTATTATTTCAACATCAAAATGACAAATATGATTTTCTCTAATAAAAATAGACTTAATAAAACAAAACAATTATACAGTTTTGCAAATACTAGAACCTGTTATGTCAAATCAAACTAATAAAATCATATCAAAATATAAAAATTACGAAAATGGCATAATATTCCTTTATATAAATATTTGAAAAATTCTTAACAAACTATATACTCTAAATACTATTTCTCCTTATATCTCAGAAAATGTATACCAAAATTTCAAAAACTCAATTTTAATTTGAAAATTTAATATTTATAATAAGTTTATTGAATTTAATTTCTTACTAAAAAATAATGAAAAATAAAAAATTCCAAATATGGCAAATTATATTTGTTAGTTTTATAATCAGTATAAGTTTAAATCTCTACTTTTTAAATAATTCAAACTTTCTTCTAGGAAATATTAATGGAGAACCTCAAATAGATATAACAAAATTAGCAATATTAACAATATCTTTAGTTTGAGAAACTAGTATTTTAAGCTTGATATTTTACCTATGAAGTAAAAAATTATTTAAATAAAATTACTAAACAAAAATGATTATAAACAACAAAAATATAATACCTAAACCAGTAGAAGAAGAAATAACTCAATCTTATATAGACTATGCAATGTCTGTGATAATTTCTCGTGCTCTTCCAGATGTTAGAGATTGACTAAAACCAGTACAAAGAAGAATTTTGTATGCAATGTATGAATTAAAACTTTTTCATAATGCAAAATATAAAAAATCAGCTGCAGTAGTATGAGAAGTATTAGGTAAATATCATCCACATGGTGATAGTTCCGTATATGAAGCATTAGTTAGAATGGCTCAACCTTTTTCATTAAGATATCCTTTAATAGATTGACAATGAAATTTTTGATCAATTGATTGAGATTGAGCTGCTGCACAAAGATATACAGAAGCTAAACTAACAAAACTTGCAGAAGAAATGTTGGCAGATATTGATCAAGATACTGTCGACTGGCGTGATAATTATGATCAAAGTAGAAAAGAACCTGTTGTTTTGCCAACTAAATTTCCAAACTTATTATGTAACTGAACAATGTGAATAGCGGTATGAATGGCAACAAATATGCCACCTCATAATTTAACAGAGATTATTGATGCTTTGCTATTACTAATAGAAAAACCACAGGCATCAATAGATGAAATAATGAATATCATCAAATGACCAGACTTTCCTACTTGATGAATAATATTTGATCCTGAAAACATTAAAAAAGTTTATGCTAAAGGAAAATGATCAATAATTGTAAGATGAAAAACACATATAGAATACAAAAAATGACAACCTATAATAGTTATAGATGAAATACCTTATCAAGTTAATAAAGCAAATTTAGTGAGTAAAATTTGAGAATTAGCAGCTCAGAAAAAAATAGAATGAATCGTTGATATTACAGACGAATCTAGTAAAGACAAAATAAGAGTTACTATAACTCTCAAAAAATGAACTAATCCTGACCATGTTTTACTACTACTCTATAAATATACAGATCTTCAAACAAAATTTAATGTTAACAATGTTGTTTTAACTGAATGATGACTTCAACCAAAACTCTTAAATATAAAAGATTTACTTTTAGAATTTTTAAACTTTAGAAGAGAAGTTGTTTTAAGAAGATCTCGCTATCAACTAAACAAAGCTAAAGAAAGACTTCATATTCTGGAGTGATTAAAAAAAGCAGTTGATATTTTAGACGATGTGATTGCAACTATTAGAAGTAGTGAAACTCGCCAAGAAGCGAAAGAAAAATTAATGAATAACTTTTGATTCACTGAAGCACAAGCAGAATATATTTTAATGTTAAGACTCCAAACTTTAGTTTGACTTGAAATACTAAAAATTTTAGATGAAATTAAAGAAAAGAAATCTTTAATAGAATATCTAACAAAAATCATAAACGATCCAAAACAGCTCGATAAAGTTATAGTGGATGAATTAATTTATATAAAAGAAGAATATTGAGACGAAAGAAGAACACAAATAATAGATGATCCTTCCATTTATAAACTAGATAGTGAATTTTCAAAAATAAAAAAACTTGCTGATGAAAAAGAAGAAGAAGTTTTATTACGAATATGAATCAATAATGATATCAGAATATTATACCAATCAAAGATTAATGTTTTACCTGAAGATACTTTCCAGTTAATCAAAACTACAAATCAAGACAAATTGTTAGCAATAACTAATGATGGAAAAATACTTCTAAAAAGATTAAAAGATATTCCTTCACATACAATTAAATCAAATCCTTTAGATGTTAAAACTCACTTTAAACTAAAATGAAATATAGTATTTATATCTAACCTACACAGCATTTGAAAATATATCTTACTTTTAACGAATAAATGAAACATCAAAAAAATAAATAAAGACATAATCGAATCACTTAAAAAAACACCTACAAAACTAATGAATCTAGGAAAAGATGAAAAAATAATAAAAGTTGCTTCTATCAATGATAATGAAATAATTTGAATTTTGAGTGCTAAATGACAGTTACTCTTATTTGAAGAAAATCAAATAAGAGCATCAGGTAAATGAAGTTGAGGAGTAAAATCTATTAACTTATCTCAAGATGATAAAGTAGTAGATATGTTTGTCCGGAATAAAAAAGACCCTTTCTTACTAGTTTATAGTATGAATTGAGCTAAACTAGTCAATTTTGAAGATTTAAAAATACAAAAAAGATGACAAACTTGACTTAAAATAGCAAAACTTAAACAATCAGAAGAATTAAAATGAGCATTACCTATATCAGAATGAGAAATTAAATATTGTACACCTTCTTGAAAAACAAATAAGATACATCTTAAAAACATTAAATTAAAAAATAGAGACACCGTATTAGATAAAATAACTGATGAAAAAATTGAAAAAATATGGAAATAATTTTAAAAATTAAAAAGATAAAATGAAAATTCTAAAATCAAAAGAATCTTTATCTACAAATGAAAACAACGAAAAAAAAATAAAATCATATATAAAATCTTTTAGTAGTGTTTTATTAGCTACATTACTGACAACTTGAATATTCTCTACAAATCAAGCATACAGCGCAACTATTAGTTGGGAACAACTAGAAAATTACGAAAAACAATCTTTTGAAAATTTTAATATTACTAATATATCTTGATATATAAAAGTAGATGAAATTTGATGATTTGCAGACTGAAAATATAATCTTAAATCACGGAAAATAAAAAGAATAAATCTATCTCACCTATCTTTCCATGATGAATATTGAAAAAAAATAACCATATGACTAAAAAATCCATTTATATTATCTTTAAAATTTGAAAAAAAGAAAAAACGATACAGAATTCCTAAAAAATTGAACTTATTATTTGATATACATTGAAATAATCTTATCTTTTTATGAATAATTTTTGAAAATAAAATTTATCCTTTAATGAATCCGAAAATTTATAAAATTAAGAAAATAGAAAAAATAATCGAAAATATAAACTGAAAATGGGTAATTACTAACAATGGAGAGCAAATTATAAAATTAAATATTCCATCTTTTGAAATAAATGGAATAAAATGAGGAAAAATTTTTATCAAATTAGAAAACTAACAATGAACAAACTAACAATCATCTGACTTTGATGAGCTGGATATACAGCTTGAATATATGCCTGAAGATATTGACTAAACCCTGTTTTAATTTGAGAAAATGACTGATGATTAATTACTGAAAATCATTTAGTTGAAAATTTTCCTTGATACCCACAAGGACAGTCTTGATATCAAATAATGCAAGATTTGAAAAAACAAGCAGAAAGATTCTGAGCTACAATAATGTTAGACAAAGTTAAATCAATAACACCAATTGATCCAAACGATTTTGAAAAATGATACAATATTGAAACTACTTTCCACTGAAATATACAATCAAAAGCTATAATTTTAGCAATATGAACCCAAAAAGTAAAACTTTGAGTACCTGGAGAAAATGAATTTTTCTGAAAATGAGTAAGTTATTGTGCTACCTGTGATTGATTTTTTTATAGATGAAAAAAAGTTGCAGTTATCTGATGATGAGATACTGCTTTAGTCGAAGCATTATATCTTGCTGAAATTACAGAAAAAGTTTATCTAATTCATAGAAGAAATCAATTTAGATGAGAACCTATTCGGCTTGAAAGATTAAAACAAAAATCAAATGTTGAAATTATAACTCCTGCAGTAGTAGAAGAAATTTTATGATCCGAAAAAGTAGAATACATCAAAATTAAAAAATGTATTGAATGACAAACAATTATGGAATGTCAAAATGTTGAAGAAAAGCTAATACCTGTCGATTGAGTATTTATAGCTATATGAACAAAACCTAACACTATGCCAGGTCTTGATGAATATTTAGAAAGAGATGAAAATTGATATATAAAAGTAGATAGCTGTATGAAAACAAATCTACCTTGAGTTTTTGCAGCTTGAGATGTTACAACTGGAAGTTGCTATTTTAAACAATTAATTACAGCTTGTTCAGAATGAGCTATTGCTGCTGAAAGTGCTTTTAAGTATTTAGAAAGTCTGAGAAAATAGTTCTGATAAAGTCTGAGAAAATATTTAAAAA
>CAYNHJ010000007.1:4982-16668 GCA_964397125.1 uncultured Candidatus Peribacteria bacterium | reverse complement strand
GAAGTGAAAAATTGACTAATAAAAAAATAGAAAAACTTTTTGATGAGGCAAAAGAGCAGTTAGATGAATATTATCAAGATGAGTTAGTTCAATATTATGTAAAGGAGTGAAAAAAAATTAAAAAAATTGTTACTATATGGTATTGATGGGAATTGGTGAAGATAGAAGAGATTTAAGTTAAAAATCTATATTATTTTTGATACTTTCCGAAAATTTGTGTTAAAAATATTATTATTTAGTTGATTTTTAAAGAAAATTTTTTAAAATATATTTTAGGCTTTAAGCCTATTTTATTTTTTTTTATTTTGTTTTTGTATTAAAGATGGTAGAAAATAAAAAAACTATCCAGATTTCGCAAGTTTTATATGAAGCTCTACAGGATTTAAAAGCTTTATTTAGTAAAATTACTTGACAGCAAAATCTTACAGAAGAGGATGTTATTTGAATTTTAGTATCTTGATTTATAGAATCTTTAAATCAACAGCAAAGTCAAGGAAATATACAACAGGGAGGTTGACAAATTTTAACAGAGTAATTTATACTAAAATTAAAAAGCGGAGCCAGTCAGGCTCCGTTTTATTTATATGAAAGTTTTTATTTAACTCATAGCCACCAATCTCAAAGGTCGTAATCATAAATAAATTTTAAACTTTTGTCTGATGGATGAATTAAAATTGTATTAATATCACCATTTGGATTGATTAAATGATTTTGGAGAGCGTATGATAATAAAATACATTTTATTTGGTCTGATACTAAATTTTCAATATTTTTAGGATTAGTTTTTATATTTTCTATATTGATATTTTTAAAATTTTTACATTTTTTTATTTCTTCTGATATAATTTTTTGTATGATTCCTTTTTTATATAAACAATTAAAATTGTGATAACAAGTTAAATCTTTATTTTTAATTACTTTGTCAGCTTCTGTTAAAAGATAAAGTTGATATTCAATTATGGCTCTATCTAAGAATTCTTTAGCTTTTTTTTGATAAAAATTGAAAGTTTTATTGTTCTTTGTTTTTTTGAGATTTTTTAATATTGTTAAATATTGATTAAACCGTATTATCATACTTTTTTCATGTTTTCAAGTTCTTCATAAGACAGTACCTACTAATGTAGGCGTAGCTTTAGGAACATCGGGATCAAAAGATGCAATTTTATACCATTTTGCTGCTTTTTCAGCATTTCATAAGTAAAACCACCGATCAAAAGCTCCCTGTGAAGGTATTTGCCAGTCTATACATGGTTTTTTAAGTTGATTTCGTATATTTCAAGTGTGAGTAAATACAATTTCATAGAATTCATTTATTGGTAGATTAATAATTTTTTTTATTTTATCTTGAGAACAAGTAAAAAATATTCATTTTTCTCAAAGTTTTACAGCATTTATCCAACTTTGTTTTTTCTTTTTTAGAGGAAAATCTTTATACATTACTTTGGATATTGGAATTATCAATTCTCAAAAATAATATGGATATGTCCAATAAGGAGACAGATTAGTTAAATTGTCTATCATACCATAAAGATAAGGCATTTTTGTACTAGCCATTACACTTCCTACATATTGAATAGAACTTATTCGGATAAGATCAGAATAAAACTGTTGATGAGGTATTATTAAACAGTTTTTCTCATTTTGATGACATTTTTTTACATAACTGGATATTATTTTATTTTTCCAAACAAGTATAGGATTTTCGTCTTTTAAAAAGAAAAATTTTTTATAGTAGTTTTTGTATTTAATATTTAAAGTTCATAATGTTAACTGTCAGTTGTAAGATAGCTTATGTGCTGCAATTGTAATTAAACCTAAAAATAAAATTGTTATTAATAGTATTATTTTTTTCATCGTTTTAGTTTAATAATTTAAATGATTATTTATTATATTTTTTAGTTCTATCCAAAACAAATCACTATGGATTTTTCATGTTTTGATTTTGTATTCTAAATTTAATAGGTTTTTAAATAAATTTTTTAATTTTTCTTCATTTTCTTGGATTTTTTCTATTACTTTTAATCTTTGTGAAACTACAAAGGGATGTATTTTTAATTTCTCACTTATTTGTTTCGATATTTTGTATCATTTTTTGTAAAGATCATTAATTAGCAAACTAGTTTTAATACTTCGTAGTAAAAGACCTAAAAGACCAAAGCTATCTCATTGTTTAGAATAGATATCTAAAAGTTTCAAGCCTTTTTGAGGATTGGTAAATAAAGTATCTATTAATTTAAATTGATCAATACTATTGTCTTTGAAGCAAATTTCATCTATTAATTTTTTTATATCTATTTTTCAATCTGTTAATAGTAATTTGATTTTTTGAAGTTCTTTTTCCAATTTAAAGAGATCAGTTCATAATTTTTCAATAATATAGTTTATTTCAGTAGTATTTAAATTAGGTAAGTATGATAAAATAAATTTTTTTATTTCTTCTTCTGAAGGGTTTTTAAACTCTTTTACTTCAATGTTTTCTTTTAAAAACTTATAACTTTTTGTTCTTTTGTCTGGTTGATAACTTACAAAAACTAATACGTCTTCTTCTGGTATATTTTTTATGTTTTCGGTTAAAAATTTATCTAATTTTTTATATTCATTTTCTGGAATTTTATTGGATTTGTCAGTATCTTTAGGATATCAGAATATAACTATGAATTTTTTAGTAGAGAAAAGTCATCAACTAAAAATGATATTTGATATTTGTTCTGTTTTAACGTCTTCTGATAAAATATAGTGAAAGTTTGCTTTTCCATATTTTTTTATAAAAGCCTTTTTTCGTTTTTCAATTGTTTTTAAAATTTTGTATTTGTTATCTCCTGTAAATAAAAAGACAGCCATTTGTTTTTATAATATTTATAAAATAGTTTTAAGTTTTTCTAATTTTTCTTTTTCTAGTTTTAGATCTTTTTCTTCTATTTTTTTCGTATTATCTTGAGATTTTAAAAGATGTATTTTTACTTCTAGAGGGTCTACTTCTTTGAATATTGTATACCTTTTTGTGGGTGTATCAAAAAAATAAGTTCTTAAAAGTTTAGATATAAATGGAATTAAACTTAATTCTGAAATTTTAAAAAAAGCTATAAATAAAGTTAGTAAAACAATAGGTGAAACAAAGATAAGTGCTGTGATTTTATCAAGGCCGTGTTTAACTAGACTTTGCCAGATGCTAAGAGTTAAAGCGCTTCATCATGCTATTATAAATAATTGGATCATTGTGATATTAAATGGTCAAAGTTGGATATTCATATTGAATAAGCCTCATTCAATATTTTTTGGAATAAAAATTCTCATTTATTTTTTAATCATTATGTAAATTAAAATGAAAGGTAAAGCTATTAGTCTCCAAAAGAATTTTTTTTCTCGCAAAAATGGAGGATATTCAACAAATAAGAATGTCAATAATTTATGAAATTTATTATTTTTTTTATCTTTATCAAAAGGATATAAAATCATATCTATTAAAGTTCATGATATTATAAATAATACAAAAAATATTACTAAATAAATTAGTATAATAGAACTTATAAGTCCAGTTATTAATAAAAATAAAAACTTGAAAAATGACATAATTGGATTAAATTGTTTAATTAAAATTAAGTTTGTTTTAAATAATTTAATTTTTTTTTGTTTTATGTCAAGGTTAGAGAGTTTAAAGATAATAAAATGAAAGTTATATTTTTTATTTTTTAATTAGATAATTTAATCAATTTTTATGTTTATTCTTGAAGATTTTAAGCTTTATTTAGGTGATAAAAAATTGTTGGATAATATTAAGATTGTTTGAGAAGATAGATGATTGTATTTAATACTATGACCTTCTTGAGGAGGAAAAACAACTTTTTTAAAGGTGCTTTATGTTTTATCAAAAATATCAGAAATTGGTCAAAAGATTGATTTGAGAAAAAATAAAAAATTTAAAAAATATTTTTCAAAAATTTTAAAATTTGAAGGGATTTTTCAAAAAATTAAGGATTATACCGTATGAATGGTTTATCAAGAATTTAATTTGATAAAGGATTTGACAGTAAAAGATAATATTTTCTTTTTTAAAAAAGAAGTGGACTATGATTGGTATAATTATTTGATGGATTATTTTGAAATTTGATATTTACAGGAGGAAAAAGTAAATTATCTTAGTTGATGAGAAAAAGCTAGAGTATCTCTGGTAAAAGCTTTAATAAATAGACCAAAGCTTTTGCTTGTTGATGAAACTGATAGTTTTTTAAATTATAACTTGAGAAAAAAACTAAATAATTTTTTAGAACAATATTCTGAAACAAATTTGGTATTTTTTATAACTCATAATTTACAAATCGACTATGTTAAAGACGATATTGTTGTTGTTAAAAAGAAATAAATTAAAAACTTTTTTGATATTTTTTTCTTTTTTTATTATAAATTTTGTCCTTTTAGCAGGATATTTGTTCTACAAAAATTTGATAAATTTTTATGTTTGATTTTATTGATTTGAAGATAAAAATTATAAATTTGAAATTGTCCCTGAAAGTAAATGATTAATTTCTTATTTTTTTGATAAAAATAGTTGACTATTTAAAAAATTGGTAAAAAGGTTAACTCAGTATAGTCTTTCTTGATATAAAATATATCGGCGTTTAAATTTGCCAGCTAGTTTAGAATTAAATTTTTTTTGAACAAATTTAATTACTGATATTTTTATTTTTTGAATTGAAAAAGATAATAATTTTAGTTGAAAAAAGGTTAAATTTTACGTTTCTTCAAAATTTTTGTCATTCTATAATTCGCAAATAAGTGATAATAAATATTTTCCGAAACTTACAGTTAATTTATTGAAAAATCTATATGTAAAAGTAACTATTTGAAAATCATATTTTTTTAATTTTTCTTCTTTAAATAAAAAATTAGTTCTTACTTGAAATTTATGATATTTTGATGAAGATTTGCCTTTAATATGATTAGGTGTAGATTATGGTGTTTTAAAGAAATATAATTTAGAAGATAAGCTTGTACCTATAAAATTTGTTTGATATGCTAAAGATTTGAGACAATTTATAAAAATAAAACATGAAATTTCTGGTAAAGTAAAATTTATTTCTTATGATTCTGTTAAAATCAAAGCTCAGCAAAATACTATGGTTATAAAGTATTGATTAATTGTATGAAGTTTGATTGTAGGATTGATTTTGTTTGTATTTTTAATTTATATTTTATACTCTAGTTTTTACATGGAAAAAGATATCTGGTATGTTTATTTTGTTGAAAGTTTGTCTTTTACAGGGCTAATTAAATTAATTTTTAGTGTAACACTTATTATTTATTTAGTTGCTTTTGGTGCAGTTTTACTTTTGGTAAGTTTAGGCTATTGGATTTTGTTTGACATATTAACTAAATTTTTTGTTGATTTATGAATAAATATAAAATTAGTTTTTATAGATTTGAAGTTTTTATTTTATGTTTTAGTTATAAATATTTTTTTGATAGCTTGTTTATCGTTTATTACAGCTAGAGGGTTTAAAATTTAAATTTTACATAAAATCTTGAAATTCATTTTATAAAAAATATTTTAAAAAATAAAATTTTATCTATGTTAAATTAAAAACCAATGAATCTAACTTTATCTGAATATATAAACTGAGTAAAAGAAGGGAAATATAATCCTGAAGAAGTAGTTTATAAATATTTAGAAAAAGCAAAAAAAATAAATAAAAAGATAAATGCTTTTATTAGATTTCATGAAGACTATATTGAAAAAAATTTAAAAGAATTTTCTAAAAGAAAACTTAAAGCTGCTCCTATATGAATTAAAGATATAATTTTAACCAAATGATATATAACTAGTTGTGCTTCTAAAATGCTTGAAAATTATGTTCCTCCTTATAGTGCAACTTGTTTTGAAAATTTGGAAAGTAGTTGATGACTTATGATTTGAAAGACAAATATGGATGAATTTGCTATGTGATCTTCTACTGAGACAAGTTATTTTTGAGTTACTTTAAATCCTTATTGAGAAAATAGAGTTCCTGGAGGTTCATCTGGTTGATCAGCAGCTGCTGTTGCAGCAGATATATGTATTGCAGCATTATGAACAGATACTGGATGAAGTATAAGACAACCTGCAAGTTTATGTTGAGTTGTGTGAGTTAAACCTACTTATGGAACTGTATCAAGATATTGAGTTCAGGCAATGGCTTCCAGTTTGGATCAAGTAGGTGTTTTTACAAAAACTGTAGAAGATGCAGTAATTTTACTAGATTCAATAGCTTGATATGATGATAAAGATGCTACGTCTGTCAAAAGAGATGATTTTAAGAAATGGTATGAAGTTTTAAAGCTTGAAAATCTAAAAGGATTTAAAATAGCTGTTCCAAAACAATTTTTTGAAGATTGATTAGAAAAAAATGTTAAAGAAGTAATTTTAAATTCTATAGAATTATTAAAAAAATTAGGAGCAGAAGTAGAATGGATAGATTTTCCTATATTAAAATATGCCTTGGCAGTTTATTATATTGTAATGCCTGCAGAAGTTTCTACAAATTTGGCTAGATTTGATTGAATAAGATTTTGATATCAAGAAGATACTTTTGATTATGATAGTATTTATGATTATTATGCTAGTATAAGATCAAAAGCTTTTTGAGATGAAGTTAAAAGAAGAATATTAATTTGAACTTATGTACTTTCTGCAGGTTACTATGATGCATATTATTTAAGAGCTCAAAAAGTTAGGAAAAAACTAAAAATTGAATTTGATAAAATTTTTAAAGACTATGATGTTATTGTTTGACCTGTAAGTCCTACTGTAGCATGGAAATTATGAGAAAAAACAGATGACCCATTAAAAATGTATTTATCAGATATTTATACTATACCAGTAAACTTAGCTGGCTTACCTGCTATGTCATTACCTGTATGATTTGCAGAAGACAGATGAGAAAAGCTACCTGTCGGTTTACATATAATAGCTGGACAATTTAGAGAAGACAAAATGTTTGCTGTATCTTCTGTTTTAGAAAAATATTTGAAAAAAATATAAAATTTAATTTATTTTATTTTTACATGAATGTTTATAAAATTCAGAAAAGATGATACTATTTATAAAATTTTTTCTACTATACAAAAAATTCCTAATGGAAAAAAAATAAAAATATTTATAGATTGTAAAAATGAATTTTTTTCTAATATATGGTGGTGAAAGCAATTGAAAGATCTATTAGAAGAAAAAAAATTAAAATATATATTCTATTCTAATGGTAGAAAATGTGATGATTATTTTTTAAATTTGAAAATACCATTTGTTAAAAGAAAAAATATAAAAGATATTTTGAAAAGTATTTTAAAAATTTTCTTTCCTTATTATATTTTCCGCAATCCTATACTTATAAAAACTCTTCCTATATGAACTATTTTTATCGTTATAATAGAATTTCTACTTGTGTGATATATATTATACTGGTTTTACAACTTCATCTCTCATCATGCCATAATTTATATCACACCATCATATAAAGTAGAAACTATAGTTAATAACTTTTTTATATATACATGATTTAAACCTAAATATAAAAATAAATATTATTTGCCTTTTTACACAAAAACTATAAATGTAGAAATCGACCAAACTATATCTGTTTCTAACTTAAAATATATAACACATCCTTCACAGTGACAAGCAATTATATATAATTTTACAAATAAAGATCTCTCTTTCAAAGCATGAACTAAATTTATTACTGACAATGGATTATTATTTAGAGCTAAATATTGGTTTAGATTGCCTCCATCATCTAAAGACTGAAAACCTGGTATTGCATATGTTAGTTTAGTAGCTTTAGATAGAGATATTAATTGAGATATTATTTGAAAAAGAGGGAATATAATTAGTTGAACAAAATTGTATATTCTAAAATATCCTCCTAGTAGAGATTTACATAAAATTTATGCTGTAGCGATTTGAAACTTTCAATGATGAGAAACTATAGGTAAATGAATTGTAACAAAACAAGATATACAAAGATTAAAAGATAGTTTAATAAAAACTTTTAAATCCAAAATTCCTGATTGGATATCTAAAGATATATGACAAGACTCTGAAAAAGTGTTAATAAATTTTCCACAATTTATATCTTGGAAAGTAATAGATGTATCATTTGATGCTAAACCTTGACAAATTAGAAGTATAGTAAATTGAAAATTAAAATGAAAAATTACTTATAGTTATTTGCTCTGGCCCGACATTAAAAAGGGATTCGAGATTTATTTACAAGAAAGAAGTTTAGAAAGTGAAAAATTAATTGATATAGATAGAAAAAGTTTAATTTTGCTAGATGTATATCCTATTACAAAAAAACTTTTTATGATACCAATACGTGTAGATATTGTAAAATGATATAATTTTAAATTAGATAAATCTGGTTTATTAGACAAAATTAAGTTAGATATAGCAGGAAAATCTATAAAAGAAGCTAAAAATATAATTTTATCTTATCCTCAAATAGATAGTGTAGTTATCAAGGTATATCCTGTTTGGTATAATATACTGCCTAAACTTAAATCAGAAATTAAATTTAAAGTCTTGAAATAGATGTTAAAATTGTTTTACTTAGAATAATATTTACAATTTAATAAAACTTTCATGAAGGAACAAAACACTACATGTATTTTTTGTAGAATTGCAAATAAAGAATTGCCTTCTGATATTGTATATGAAGATGACAATTACATTGCTTTTAAAGATATAAATCCTAAAGCTCCTATACATATTTTAATTATTCCCAAAAAACATTTAGAAAGTTTTCATTTAGTGAATGATAATGAAGATAGAATGTTAATAAAATGACTTTTTGATGTTGCTTGGAATTTAATAGATAAGTTATGATTAAAATGATGTCAATTACATATGAATAGTGGTAAAGATCATTGACAAGAAGTAATGCATATACACTTACATCTTCTAAGTGGAAATTCTACTTCTGTTAAATGGTAAAAATATGGTCAAAACTAGAAGATTTAAAACAGTAAAAATACCAAGAAGGAGAAGAAAAAAGAAAAAAAGTTTACTAAATAATATAATTATATTTACACTCATATTTTTATTAATCTTCGTTATACCAGCAATTGCTGGTATTGTTTGGTTTAAGAAAAATATTTTAGATAAGTTGCCAGATGTATCTAAAATAGAAAAAGTACAATTTGCTCAAACTACAGTTATAACTGATAGAAATTGAAAGGTATTATATAAACTTTTTCAACAAAATAGAAAATATGTTTATTATAATAATATTTCTCCTAATTTAATTAATGCTTTAATAGCAACTGAAGATAAAAATTTTCGATCTAACCCTGGTATAGATATTTCAGGTTTGATAAGAGCAGCTATTCATGATATAACACATCCTGGTTGACCAAAACAATGATGATCTACAATTACTCAACAAGTGATTAAAAATTTATTGCTAACTCCAGAAAAAACAATTACTAGAAAATTAAAAGAAATTGTTTTAGCTATAAAATTAAACAATTATTTAAAAGAAAAAGAAAAAGCGCTTCATCCAAACTTAACATGAAAAGCACTTGATAAAAAGATAAAAGAAAAAATATTGGAAATATATCTCAATTATATTTTTTTATGAAATAATAGTCGGTGAGTAGAAGCAGCAGCAGAGACATATTTTCATAAACATGCAAAAGATTTAGATATTTTAGAAAGTAGTATTTTAGCTTCTTTGCCTAAAGCTCCATCATATTATGACCCAGTTAAATATCCACGGAGAATTTTGTGAGCTATACAAATATGTAACTTAAGTTGATGTATTAAACTTAGTCTTTCAAATAAGAAAGTTTTTCGAACGTCTTGATTAAATCTATCTACTAAAGACATCGATAATATATATAGTCTTTATTATAATTATGTTAAAAATAAACTTGATTCTGTTACATTATCATTTAAAAGAAATGAAACTGATATTATAGATTTTATAAAATGACTATTGACTTATAAGTTAAATTATCACTGAAAAATTTATAATATATCTTATATTCCTTGAAGAAAAGATATTGTACTAGTGAGAATGTTTGTAGATGGCTATATAAATTCTAAACAGTTTAAACAAGAATTTTATAAAGCTTTCAAAATTGAAATATATGAACCATCTATTGATATAAAAGCTCCTCATTTTGTCTTTTTTGTATTAAATCTTTTAAAAAAGAAATATTGAGAAGAGTTCCTTTTAAAATGATGATTAACTATTAAAACAACATTAGACCTTAATATACAAAATTTAGCTGAAAAAGCTATCCATGATCATTTGGATCATTTACATAAATATGGAGCTAACAATGCAGCTCTGATATATATAGATAGTAAAACAGGTGACATTTTAGCATATGTTTGATCAGTAGATTATAATAGTGGAGCAATAGATGGGAAAGTAGATATGATTCAATCATTAAGACAACCCTGATCCACTATAAAACCTTTTGTATATAGTTTAGCTTTCATGAAGTTTCCTTATACTATAGATCAACCTATTTATGACACAAAAGTAAAATTTTGAAATTATGAACCTATGGATGTAGATTGAAAATTTTTATGATTATTACCTCTAAAAAAAGCTTTACCTTATTCAAGAAATATACCAGCTATTAAACTTTTATATATAGAAGGTATTAAAAATTTTGTTAATTTTATTCATAAACTTTGAGTAGAAAATATAAATTTAAATAATTTAAAAAATTACTGACTATCTCTTGCTATATGAGCAGCAGAAGTTAAAATGTATAATTGGGCTCAAGCCTTTGCTCATTTAAGTGCTTTATGAAAACCTGCTAAATTGAATCCTATTTTAGAAATTCGTGGACCAGATTGAACGCTTATTTATAAAAAACAAATAGAATATTTGCCTCAAGTTATCCCTTCTGGAGTTGCTTATTTAATATGGAAGATACTTTCTGATAAAAATAATTTTCCACCTTCTTGGAGACCTACTTATACTTACTGAAAAGGAATAATTTTTGCAACTAAAAGTGGAACTACAAATGTTAAACTTAAAAATTGAAAAAAATTGCCAAGAGATTGATGGTTTATAGCTTATACACCTTCTAAAGTTATGATTTTTTGGGCTTGAAATACAAAATGAGACCCTATGAAACGAAATGCTTATTGATGATGGCTTAATAGTCCTATATGGAAAGAATTTGTTGATCTTTTGAAAGAAAGATGATACATAAAAAATGAAAAAATGCCAGAAGTTGATATTAAATCTGTAGCAGTTAGTAAATTAAGTTGAAAATTACCTTCTGTTCAAACACCTTTATCTTTAGTAGTTTCTTCAATATGATGGCTTGGCAACTTACCTACTAAAGAAGATGATAGTATACAATCTATAAAAGTAGATAGATTATGTACTGGAAAAGTTAGTGAACTTACTCCTGAAAAAGATATAATAAAGGCTTTTGTTATAAAACCAGAAGATGTAATATCTCCTGAGAAAAATTCTGAAAATTATTCTTATGTTATTAAATGGTGGCAAGAAAAATGAAAAAATTTATATTCTAAAATATTAAACGCTCCAATTTTCATTTTAAATTGACCTAAGGATATTTGTGAAGAAAGAATGATTGTTGCCAAATACTGAAAAATAAAAATTAATGTAATAAAACCTTTAAGTGGAAATAAAGTTGCATATAAATTTAATTTATGGTATAA
>CAYNHJ010000007.1:0-4882 GCA_964397125.1 uncultured Candidatus Peribacteria bacterium | reverse complement strand
TAATAAAACCTTTAAGTGGAAATAAAGTTGCATATAAATTTAATTTATGGTATAAAATAAAATCTCCATTTAACATAAAGAATGTTTCAATTTATATAAATAATATTTTAATCAAGAGAAAAGAATATGATAATAAATTAATAACCGATATTGTTACAATAAAAATTCCTGAATATATTACTAAAAGTATAACTTTAAAAATTGTGGCTAGTGATGAAAAGTGATATAAAGATATTCAAGAAGAAACGTTATATTTGACAAAGTTAGATTTTGATAAACCATATATTTATAAAAAAATTTATAAAAAAGATGATAAAAGATATAAAGTTAATTTAGTATTTATAGATAAATCTTCTTGAATTATTTGATGAGAAATTTTGAAGAACTGAAAAGTTATTTATAAATTTAACTGAAATTTAGCATCTTTTGAAGTTGACAATTTAAATGAAATAAGTTATAAAGTAGAAGATTTTTACTGAAATGAAAGTAGTTGAAAAATAAATTTTTAAAAATTTAATTTTCAATTAAATGGTCACTATTGTAAATTCTTCTAAGAAATGTTTGGAATGTGATGTTAAATGTGGAAGTTTAGTAACAGAAAATATGGAATTGTTTTTAAAAAAATTAAAAGAAATAAATCAGAAAAGAATTTATGAAATAGCAGGTGTTCTAAGTGTCGAAATACCAAAAGAATTGGAAGAGATTATGGAAAATTTGGATAATATAGTAATTGTTGTAACTTGAAGTGATTGAAGATGTGAAAATTTACCTTGTTCTTCTGGGATAGAGTTAATTGTTTTCTTTCCATGAGAATTTTCTAAATCTAAAGAGAGAGTTTTAAAGAAAATTATTTGAGAATGAATTATAAATTTTCAAAAGAATACTTTACATTATAAAAAATGAGTTAGTCCGTCTTCTTTAATAGAAATTAAAAATTTACTTGCCGATGGAAAAAATTTATTTTTTTATTGAATGTTAAAGGAAAGAAGTTATTTTTTTCCAACAAGATTTTTAGATTCTAAATATTTAGTAGGTAATTGGAAAGTATATAAAAATTTATGGAAGGAATTTTTATTACAATTAAATAATCCTGAAATAAATAAACTTTTAAAATATTTTAAAGATTCTAGGATAAGAGGGCATAAAAAAATTTCTGAAACAGGAAGTCAAATATACAAATGAGAGAAAATTATTCATTTTGATTTAAATAGAAATGAATGAGTAATTATTTTTGAAAAAACTCCAGAAAGAGAAAGATGAATAAAAATGTGACCATTAAGATATTTTCAATATAAGATTGCTTATTTGATGTTGAAGTTTTTACAATCATTTGAAGATTTGTCTGATGATCAATTAAAGGATTTAATCGAAATGGATAAATCTATAAGTTCAAAATTTGAATTTTTGAGGGATTATTTAGAATGATTACCTAAAGCAGAATGAGAATTTAAAGATTTAATAAGAGTCTATTATAGATTTTTATATTTACATCTTTTATTACAAAGGTTATATAAAGATACTGAAGAGCCTATTTTAGAATATACATTAGATTGTAATGCTACAAAAGAATTGAAAGAACAGTTAAATTTTGCTAATAATGTTTTAAAACAATTAAAATTGAAATCTAATGGCTAAAAAGAAGTTAAAAATTTATAATACTATGTCTCGTCAGATAGAAGAATTTGTTCCTTTAATAGAAGAAGGTAAAAAAGATTTTGTTTGAATATATAGCTGTTGACCAACAGTATATTCTGAACCTCATATTGGTAACATGAGAGCATATGTTTTTGCTGATATTTTAAGAAATGTTATAAAAAATATTTTATGATATCCTGTTAAACATGTTGTTAATATAACTGATGTTTGACATTTAACTGATGATGCAGATCAGGGAGAAGATAAGATAGAAAAAGCTGCTAAAAAAGAAAAAATTTCTGCTTGGGATATAGCAAGAAAATATGAGAATATTTTTAAAAAATATTTGGATATGTTGAATATAGAATTATTTGATGTTATGCCAAGGGCAACTGAACATATAAAAGAGCAAATAGATATGATAAAGAAATTAGAAGAAAAATGATATACTTATAAAACTTCAGATTGAATTTATATGGACACTTCAAAAGTAGAAGATTATTGAAAATTAGCAAGATTAGATATTGAATGATTGAAAGCTTGAGCGAGGGTAGATCTAGGTGAGAAGAAAAATCCAACTGACTTTGCTTTATGGAAATTTTCTCCAAAGGATAAAAAAAGACAAATGGAGTGGAATAGTCCTTGGTGAGTATGATTTCCAGGTTGGCATATAGAATGTTCTGCTATGTCTACTAAATATTTGTGAGAGCAATTTGATATTCATACTTGATGAGTAGATCATATACCAGTTCATCATACTAATGAAATAGCTCAATCTGAATGTGCCTTGTGAGTAAAACCTTGGGTTAAATATTGGATGCATGTTCAATATCTTTTATTTAAATGAGAAAAAGCATCTAAATCTAAAGGTAACGTTGTAACTTTGAAAGAGGTAATTGAAAAATGATTTGATCCTATGGATTTAAGATATATGTTTTTGACTTCTCATTATAGAAGTTTTATTGATTTTACTTGGGAAAATTTAGAAAAAGCCAGGAAAGGTAGGTTAAAGTTGATAAGAAAGATAACAGAGTATTTAAAAAAGATTATCGATGATAAAATTATTGAAGATTTGACAGTTGATAAATTAAGAAAGTTATTTAAAGATATATACTTGGATAAAAGTTTAAAAGAGAAATTAGAAAATGCTGTTTTGGAAGATTTAAATACACCAAAAGCTATTGCTGAAATTCATAAGATGCTTGGAAAGTCTGAGAAAGATAGTCAGAGAAAGTCAGAGAAAGAAATTTCTCAGATTTTCCAAGTATTAAAGACTATTGATTGGTTTGATAAAGCTGTATTAAAATTAAATTTGTTAGATGAAGCTGTCAAGGAGTTAAATAAGCAATTAGATATACCTGAAGAAATTAAAGATTTGGCAGAAGAAAGGTGGAAGGCAAAGTTAGAAAAAAATTATCAGTTGGCTGATAAGTTAAGAGAAGAGATTAGAGAAAAATGATATGAGGTTTTGGATAAGAAAGATAGCTATGAAATTGTTAGAAAGAAATATTAATTGTTAATTATATTCTAAGTAATTTGCACTGAACCGAAATGATTGATGGGAGTTTATAGATTTAAAAAGATTTAAAAAGAAAGATCATAAGACTTTCCGGGAATGTTGTAATTGAAGAAGTTTCGGAGGAATATTGCAGCAAGTAATCCAGAATTTCGCCGGTTATATACCAGTGAGTTTTTTTATTTTTTAATAATATCATAAATATCAAAAATACTTATTATATGATTTGGAATATCTCTGTATTTTGTGATGATTCGTTGATTAGTTACCAAGTTTTGATATAAAGTTTTAAATTTATTTATTCATTTAATATCAGATTTTTTTATTTTATTTTTGTATTTGATTTCAAAAATTTCAATATTTGTTATATTATCTATTACAAAATCTACTTCATATTTTCAATCTTTTGTTCTCCAATATTTTATTTTTTCCTTTTTAAATCAATTTTTAATTAAAATTTGATAAAAAATTCATTCATATAATTTTCATTTGTCTTCTCTTAATTCTACATTTGGTAAAAAATTGCCAATAAACCAATTTCTTACTCCGTTGTCTAAAAAATAAATTTTAGGTTGTTTTTTAAGTTCAAGATTTTTGTTTGAAAAAAAAGGATTTAAAATTCATATTAAGAAACTTTCAGTAAGTATATGAATATAATTTTTAACAGTATGAATACTACATAATCAAAAATCAGATAGGTTACTATATACTATTTGAGAACCGTTATTTAAACTAAGAAAAGTTAAAATTCTTTTAAAACAATCAATATTTTCTATATTTAAAAAATTAATAATATCTTTTCTTAGATATAAATCAAAAATTGATTCTAATATTTCTTTTTTAAGCTCGATAGATTCACTAAGAACTACTTCAGGATAACCTCATCGAATCATATATTCATTTAGATAATCAAAATATTCTTTGGCAAAGATTTCTAAATTTCATTTTAATTTTGAAAATCATGAGAGAATATTTAAATTTTTAATTTTTTCTCATTTTAATAATTTCTTCCAAAGGATAAATTCTTCGAGATCTAGACTATAAATATAAAAAATTTTTTTTCTTCAAGCTAGTGATTCTTGGATTTTGTGTTTTATTTGTAAGGATATAGATCAAGAAGCAATTATTTTAATATTTGGCAAGTGATCATGTAAAATTTTAAATATTTTTTCTGAATTTTGACAAGTCTGAAATTCATCCACAAATAAATAAATTTTTTGTTTTAAATTAAATCATTTAATTTTAAGAAAAGATATTAAGTCTTCTTCTGTTTTAAATTTTTCACAATCAGAAAATTTTTTAAGATCAAAATAAATTTTTTGTCAGTTTATTTTTTTGAAAATAGTTTTTAGTATAGTTGTTTTTCCTACTTGCCTTGGTCATAGTAATATACAAATTTTGTTAGAATTAGATATGAATTTTTCTATAGATGTTAATATTTTTCTTGGATATGTTTTCATTTAGTATATATTATTTTGAAGTAAAATTTCATTATAGTATATAATTTTTTGAATCAATAATGCAAGAACTTTTAAAAATATATTTTTTTAATTTTAAGTTTTTATATATTTGTTCTTAATCCCTTCTTTAGATAATTTTCAAACTCCCAATCACCAATTTTTATATTTTAATACTACATATCACATAGGAGGATTGTCATCTATATTTTCTTGAAAGATATCTGATTTTTCTAAATCGTTTAAAAAAGCATATTTTTGAGCAGATTTTTTA
>CAYNHJ010000006.1:15032-17981 GCA_964397125.1 uncultured Candidatus Peribacteria bacterium | reverse complement strand
AAAGCTTTTTTATATTCTTCTTTCAATTTTTGAATCAATGACATTTTTGTTATAATTTATTTTATTTTATAAAAATTACTAACAACTTGAGGATTTTTACCAAATCTATCAAATAAAACTGCTCTTATTATATCTCACTTCCAAAGATCTCAAACAAAATCAGCTGAAGGACAAGGACACATATCACAATTTGTTTTAACAAACCAATCCGGAATACAATTTCAATCTTTACAATCTATATCTGGAATACCATCTTTATCTAAAAAAGCATCAATATCTTCAGGCACATCTGGATCCAAATCATCCGAATCTATTACACCATCTCAATCTTTATCATTATAAGTCTTTTCATTTGTAAATTTACATTGCTGATTACATAAATATCAATTTTTTTTTTCAGCTGGATCGCATTCTTCTCCAAATTCATCTTCTACTATTCAATCTCAACACCATCATATATTCAATTTATAACATACAACCTGTAACTGATTATCAGAAGAAGTTTTTAAATTATTATCCTTATCAAATAAAAGTCACCACTTTAATAAAAAATAACTATCTTTCAATTTATTTCAATGTCAAATAATCGCTAAAACAGGATTTGTAAATACAAATGATCATGGTTTAATATCACTTTGATTGTCAGTAAAAAATAATCAATCTATCCCCCAATCATAAATCATATAAGAACTAATAGAATCATTTTTACAAGAAAGATTTCATATCTCCTCTGCAGTAGTTAATAACCTGACTTTATCTCAAGGATTTATAGCAAAATTTGTTTTACACAAATATTTATAATTAGGAATTAAGATACCTGTATATACTAATCAATTTTTTTTTACAACTGAATAATTTATATTTACTAAATTTATTCATTTAACAACTTTATACACCTCTCACAAAAAATACTTAACCTCATTTGATTCATTTTTATAATTATACAACAAAAACTTATAATTAATTCATTTTTCAGAAAAATATCATGTATCTACAACAAAAATATCACATTTAAGGCTATCTAAATTTACTTTATTTAAATCTGATATATTAAACAAAATTGTAAATCAATATCATCAAAAAATAAAAATTAAAAAAGAATATATAAAAAATCTTAGAATCATAATTTTATTCTATAATATAAAATTCCATAATATCTCCCAATTGAATCTTTTTACTAGTCTTTACTTTTAAACCACATTCATATCATTGTCTAACTTCATCTACATTTTCTGTCTCTCTCTTCAACGAAATAATTTTACCTCCTCATATTTCTTGTAGTTGACCTGATTCTTTATCTTTTCTATGAAGCCTAAAATAAGCACCATTTAATACTTTTCCGTCTATAACTTTACCTCATACAATCATCTCATTTCATTTTTTATAAAAAATTCATAACACCTCAAGTTTTCATAAATATACTTCTTTTTCTTCTGGCTTAACTAATCATTGTGATAGATTCTGCAAATAGTCTATTACTTCATATATAATATTAAAGTTTTTTATATCTACTTTCAAGTTATCTGCTTTCTTTTTAATAGCTGAACTTAGAGGAACATTAAATCATATTATAACTGCTTCAGACGCTTCTGCTAATATTACATCTGAATCAGAAACCGGTCCTACATCAGAATGGATAATTTTAGGTTCTACATTTTCAGGAAAATCAACTTTATTTAAAGCAGATTTTAAAGCTTCTAAAGATCACCAACTATCAGCTTTAAAAATCAATTTCAACTGCAACTTGTCTCATTTTTGTATTTTTTCTAAAATATTTGTCAAAACTGATTTTTTTTCATAAGATGTTAACATCTCCTTTAATTTTTCAGCCTTTTGTCTCGCCTCTTTTTCAGAAGACACAACCTCTACAATTCTACCAGGTTGTGGCACATGTTCTATTCATAAAATTTGAGCCGGATCTCATCATCTAATTTCTTTTAGATCTTCTCATCTCCAACTTATCAATTTCCTTACTTTTCACCATGTATCAAAAACTAAAATTGGATCTCACACTTTTAAAGTTCATGTCATAAGAATAATAGATGCAACTACTCATTTTTTTACATCTTTATGAGATTCCAAAATAACTCAAACTCAAGGTCTATTTGGATTGTATTTTAATTCTAAAATTTCTGCTTGAAGTAAAATAAGCTCTAATAATTCATCTACTCACTCTCAAGTTACAGCAGAAACTGGAACAACTTCTGTATCTCCTCACCAATCTGTTGGTATTAAACCTATTTCTGAAAGTTGTCACTTTACCATTTCTATATTTGCATTGGGTTTATCAATTTTAGTAATAGCAACAATAATGGGTACTCAAGCATCTTTAGCATGATTTACAGCTTCTATAGTTTGCGGCTTTACTCCTTCATCAGCTGCAACAACTATTATTGCAATATCAGTTATCTTAGCTCATCTAGCTCTCAATTCTGTAAAAAGTTCGTGTCAAGGAGTATCAATAAAAGTAATTTTCTTTCAATTAAACTCTATTTGAGAAGCTCATATAGACTGTGTTATTCATCATGCTTCTCTTTCAACGATATTAGTCTTTCTAATATAATCTAATAATTTAGTCTTACCATGATCTACATGTCACATTATAGTAACAATAGGAGGTCTTTCTTCTAAAACTTCAGCATCTTTATCCATATCTAAAATTTTTTGTAAATTTCACTCTATAAGATCTTGAATATCTAATCCTTTTTCTTCTTTTTTCACTTTTACTCCAAACTCTTCGGCAATTAAAACTGCAGTATCAAAATCTATCACTCAGTTTATTCAAACTAAAATCTTATTTTGTATCAATTTTTTTATAACTTCATTTACAGGAATTCATATTTTTTCAGAAAATTCCTTTACAGTAATACTTTCCGGTAAAACAACTTCATCTTTCCTTTTTAGAGTTGCTGAAACTTTTACTTGTTTTTCTTTTTTCTCTACTTTTTT
>CAYNHJ010000006.1:11778-14932 GCA_964397125.1 uncultured Candidatus Peribacteria bacterium | reverse complement strand
CTTTTTTCTCTACTTTTTTATGTACTGTTTTAGGTTGTTCCATCTTCTTTAATTCTATATTCTTTTTTTCTATATCCTTTTTCAATTCTGTCTTTTTTTTAAACTTAGAATGTTTCTTTACAAACTTCTTTTCCTTTTTAATAAATTTTTTATGTTTTTCTCATAAAGTTTTAACTTTTTTTTCAGTCTTTACAACAATTTTTTCATCTTCTTTTTTAAAATCTTCAACTTTAATTTTTTCTTCTCATCTTCTTTGGTCTTCCTCTTTTTTTTCAATAGAAATTCATAAACTAGCTAAAAAACTTTCTTCTTCTTTTAAAATTTCTTCTCTTTTTAAAGCTTTATGATAAGTCTCTGGTTTCTGAGAATAATATTCTTGTAACTTTTGCCAAACAGCGTCAGATATTTTAGTAGTTTTATCAGAATATCTCTTTCAAGTAAGTTGTTCAATTAAATCTAATAATTCTTTTTTTGATTTTATTCATAATCTTTTTTTTACCTCAGAAATACTAATCATACTACAATTTTTTAATTAAAAAATAAATAATGCTCTCTAAGTAGCCTTAAAAGAATATATACAAAAAAGTCTTGATTTCAATAGTAAAATTTTTATATTTGAAAATACTTAAATCTTTCATGGTGGGGTGGCAGAGTGGTTGAATGCGGGTGCCTTGAAAGCACTTGACCCCTTCACGGGGTCCGTGGGTTCGAATCCCACCCCCACCGCCATTTGTTTTTAATAAAAAAATAATGTTAATAAAAAAAAGAAAAAAAAATAATAAAATACAAATTTTTTTAAGTTTTATAAGTTTAGTACTTCTAACTTATTGATTTGTATTTGTAGATAAATTTTATATAAAAAATCCTATCCGCACTAATGTAAGTGCGGCATTTTTTGATATAAAAGAAACTGACTATAATTGATTAATTCCTCTAACTGAAATCACTTTACCCTCAGATGTAGATCCAAATAGTATAAAATTTATCTACATCGTACAACCTTGAGATAGTTTATCTTCAATAGCTCAAAAATTTAATATATCAGTTAGTACTATTAAAACAGTAAATAAACTTAAATCAGACATAATAAGACCTTGACAAAAATTGATAATAACTGATGAAGAAGGAATAATGTATGAAATAAAAAATAAAATAACTCTAAAACAATTTGCAAAAAAATATTGATTAGATTTAGAAAAATTAAAAAAAGCCAACTATTTTATTAACGATGACTTAATTTTAGAAAAAGGAGATGAAATATTTATACCTATATCAGAAAAAGAAGCTATAAAAAAGTGATTAATAAAACCTTTGGTTTATATCCAATCATATAATAAGAAAAAAAAACATATAAAAATTCCTATATATACCAAAAAATATTCAAAGTATAATCGGCGACAGTATAAATGTAAAAAAAATCCTAATATAGTTAGTTGTCGGCTTGAAAGACGTAAAGTAGTTAATTTATTTGCTCCTTGACACTGTACACGGTTTGTAGCTATCAAAAAATTTCCTTTTATATCTCCTCATAGACAAACTAGACCTTGGAGATGAAACGCTAAACAATGGTATTGGAACGCTGCTAAAGCTTGATTTAAAGTCTGAAAAATTCCTAAACCTAATAGTATCGTAGTCTTTAGATATGGATGAAGATATTATTATAGTTACTGACATGTAGCAATAGTCCTTCATGTAGACCGGAAAAACAGAAAAATGTTAATAGAAGAGATGAACTATATATGAAGATTTATAGCAGACAAACGTCGAGTAAGTATAGACAATCCTAAAATAATTTGATATATTTATTATTAAATTTTTAATAAAACTTTTAAATTAAAGGTTGATAAATCAATCTATTTTCATAAACATCTATTACATTTTTTGGTAAATTAAGTTCTATTTGAGATTTATATTGAGCATTTCATCTTTGTATTATTTTATATCAAACTGTTTCAAAGTTTTTTACAAATAAATCATATCTCCAGCATGTTCTAGGACAAACTTCATCAATTGGAAAATATCATCTTCTAATATTTTCAATAGCTGAAGTATCACAAAGTCTTCCTACAAAAATTAAAGCATAAGGATACCAGATATCTAAATTCAAATTTATTTCTTTTTCTTTACTTAATTTATCAAAGTAATCTTGTATATATTCAAAATCTATTATATACTGATAATCTATAGAAAACCTACTAATTCCCTCCTCTAAAACCCATTTAACAAAATATTTATTTGTCAAACTAGTTCTAGAAAATCATTTCTTTTGATTTTCAGCTAATTCTTTTTTAATTTTTTCAATTTGTTCTTTCGTTTTATTTTTCATCATCTCTCAAGGAACATGAATATTTTTCTCTAATCACAAAGTATCTACAATAGGATTTTTTAAAGTTTTTACCAACAATCTTCAAAGTAAAGGTTTTAAATTATTAAAATCCTTTATTAATTTTAAAGTTCAAAAATCATTAACTACTACTTCCACAAATCACTGCTTTGGATTAATATACTTAGCATTATCATTAAGATATTGTAAATCCTCTATTAACCTCTTTCTAATATTAAGATTTCAATAATATGGAGTTACAAATACAAACCTCTTTAATTCCTTTGTAACATATTTTTTATCAAAATTTTTTAAAATCTCTATAGCTCTTTTAATTTCCTCTACTGTTGGCAATAAAAACTCACATTGATCAGTTCAAAAATAAAATCATTTTATATTTTTAAAAATATTTCATCATAAAACTTTCCTTATCTGCATTGCAGACATTACTTGAAATTCATATTGAGGAGAAAGATTTTCATAAACTTCTCATGGCAAATTTTTCAAAAACCATTGAGCAACTTTTCTATCATCAGAATACAGAATATTCTCTATATTTTCAAATATTTTGTTATTTACAACATTTATCCAAAGCTGCATAAGATTTTATTAATAAATAAAAATAAATAACTACCTAACTATTTCTAAACCTTCAGCAATATATTTATAGCCAGGTTTATACTTTACAATATAATAATTATTACTTCACTTAATGATTATATAATCATTCAACAACTTTTCAAGATCTTGTTTAGAAAAATCTCATTTACATCTATAAACTACTATACCAGGGTCTGTATCTAATTTGCCTTTATCTTTCCAATTTACTAT
>CAYNHJ010000006.1:0-11678 GCA_964397125.1 uncultured Candidatus Peribacteria bacterium | reverse complement strand
AAACTACTATACCAGGGTCTGTATCTAATTTGCCTTTATCTTTCCAATTTACTATCAACACTCTATAATCACAATTTAAATTCTCAATTCATAAATCTGTCTTTTTAAATATTTGCTTATAAACGACATTTTTAGATGGTATTTTTACATTAAAACCATGAGTAAAATTAGTTATTATATAACTTCACGATGAAACTTTAATTTTCTCAAAATTAGAAGAAAAACCACTATTCTTGACAAAATCATAATTTATCAAATTAATTATAGGAATTCATCATTCAAAACGTATAACAATCTTACAAATCACATTTTCATTATTATTATCAATTCATTTTAAAATTCACACTAAATTGTTTCACGAAGAAACTATACTTAAACTTTTAATATTGACTAAATAAGACATTTCATTTTTGCAAACATTTCATACAATAGAAAGTAAATCTTTTTTTAACTTTTCTATCTTATAAGGAAAGATATAAGAAGAAAGTTTATACAAAATATTACTATCTTTAGGAGTTATATAATATCACCATACAAAATCATTAGTAGTAAACCATGTATCAGATTCAGAAATATGAAAATATTTCATTCCATTGGAAGATACAAAATTTTCAAAATTTAAATTTTTAAAATCATTATATATTTTTTTACAATTATATAAACCTGATCAAGTATTACATAAAAAAGCATCAATTTCTGCAACTTCATCTCAAGAAAAATAGACAAAAATTTTATTTTTCTGTATATCAACTTTCCAACCAGTTTGATTATCAAAATTAAATGTCAGTCAATATTGTAAAACTTTATAAATATTCTGCTTTTTATTTGTTCAAGTATCAACATATCCAGAAGAAATACTATTTTCAGAAATTAATTCATTAACATAGATTATAGGAGTATTTCAATAAAAATCTACTATTTTTCATTTAATCTTTACTAATTTTCAACTATAGTTAGACAAAATATATTTATCCGATCTTAGTCAAAAAAACTTTCAATCAGTAGAACTTTTTAGTTGGAAAAAGTAATATCAATAAACAGGTTTATAATAAATAGTTCATTCTATAAAATTTATTATTTTTCAAATATAGAAATTAACATTTTTATTTTGAGCAACCCCACTATTATATACTCAACTACCACCATGAACTACTAACTTTTTAAAAAAATACCTATGTTGTTTAATAAATTGTACAAAAAAAAGTAAAACTATAAAAGAAAATAAAATAGAAAATAATAATACAACTTTATTTAACTTATTTTTTTTTCTTCTCCTTCTTGTCATGTATAATATAAACTTAATTTATTAAATAATAATTTTCTATTCAACAGTAACAAAAGTTCCATTCAATTTATCAGATCAAATTTTATCAATATCCTCAATTTTACATACAAATATTGGTAACTTTTCATCTTTTGCTAAAGCAATAGCACTTTGATCCATTACTCTCAAGCCTCTTTTTAAAGCTTCATCTATACTAATAACATCAAATTTTTTAGCATCTTTATATTTAACTGGATCTTTATCATATATACCGTCTACTTTTGTTCATTTAACCATATAATCACAATTTAACTCTAATGCTCTTAAAACAGCAGCGCTATCTGTAGTAAAATAAGGATTTCAAGTTCAAGCAACACTAATTATTACTCTTCATTTAGAAAGATGTTTCAAAGCCCTTCTTCTAATAAAAGGCTCAGCAACCCTAGGAATATCTATAGCAGACATGATTCTAACTTCTTGTCATAATTTTTCTATTGCATCTCCTAAAGCAATTCAATTCATCACAGTAGCTAACATACCCATATAGTCAGCACTAGCTCTATCTAGTCATTTAGCAGCTCCTTGAACTCATCTAAAAATATTTCAACCTCAAATTACTATAACTAATTGAATCCCCTTATATTTTGCCAAATAAACTATTTTCTTAGCAAGCTCATTTAAAAAAGCTACATCTATTCAATATTGCTCCTTTCACATCAAAGCCTCTCATGAAAGTTTTAGTAATATTCTTTTAGGTTTCTTTTTAAAATACTTATGAGCCATTTTAATATTTTATAATTAAATTAAATAACGTAAATATTTATATTAGATTTTTCAAGAATCTCTTTAAGATAGCTAAAATCTTTTCTTGAATTGTAATATTTTATTGCATCTTCTAAAACAAAAAAATCCATATTTTTCTTTTTTTTAAATAAAACTAAATTTTCAACATAAAAAACTGCCTCTAAAACTAGGCAGTTTTTAATATAATTTTTTTTTAAAAGAACATCTCAAATATATACAAAATTTTCCAGACTAAAACTATTTTTTAACAATTTTACAAAATATTCAAAAATAAAACAAAATGGTATCAAAAATTCTACCTTTTTATTTAACAATTTATCAAAATCTATATTTCAAAAAAAAGACAAATATTTTTCTTTTATCAATTGATCTGAAACATAACTATCAATTACAAAATTCAAAATATTTCTATAATCTATCTCTTTAACTGTCATAACTTATGACAAAGAATAAATAATAAAAAAATATTATTTATATTTATTTCAAATTACCATTAATTAAAGACAGCTGTTTTTTTAATTCAACTAATTGATCTAAATAATTTCATTCAAAAAGATAAATATTTTGAATTATCAAATCTTCGTTATTTGCCAAAATATTATATTTTAATTTTAACAAATACTTATATTTTTCTAACAAATAGTAAATTTTTTGATATCATCTCATATAAATTCTGTTTTTTTCACTACAACTTCATCACTTTGCTGACTCATTTAATCAATTAATTACCATTTCATAATCAAAAATTCTAATTCATTCAAAAAAATGACTATCTCATAAATTTTTTTCTGATAAACATTGATTATATAAAGTATTATACTCATTTATCTTTAACAAAATTTGAGAAGATACATCATCCATCTGAGATAATACATGATCTATCCTTAAAATTAAATTCTCTAAAGTTAGCTGTCTATTAGAAGAATCTTTTAATAACTCTAAAACATTTAATTTTATCAATATATTTGCTTTTTTTAATAAAGAAATACTATCCTTTAAGAGCTGATATTGATAATATCTTCCTTCTGACAAATCAATAGCTAAAAATACTATCTTAATAGCAGTATCATCTACAACATTTTCTTTTATATAATTTTCAGAAACATATTCAGAATTTTTAAAAGTCCAAATTCCTAAAAAATCCCAACCTTCTACTTTTAACCCCACAAATAAAGTTATAATAAAAGTTAAGTAGAAAATAGGTTTTTTCAAAAAATTTAAAAAATTCATTCTTATTTAATTTAAAATTAAAATAACTCCAATAAAAAAACTTTCTATTTGTTCTTCATCTTCAATTTGCTAAGTGTAACTTCTATTTTTATAATTTTTTGCTGTACTTCTTCCAATTTAGCTTTTTTAGCTTCAACTACATGTTTAGGTGCTTTTTTTAAGAAATCTTCATTAGAAAGCATAACTTTTAAAGATTGCAAGAACTGTTTTTCCTCTTTTAACTGCTGTTCCAAAATTTTAATCTGATCCTGTATAGACAATTTCTTATTAGCTTTTACCCCCACCTTTAAATCATAGACTATTCTAACTGTATAATCATTATCAATATCTCTATCTTCAGAAGAAATTACAAATTCGTTTATTCTTAAAATCTTTTTTAATAAATCTTCATATTTCTTTATAAATTTAGCCATATTAGTATTAGCAATTATCATAACATCTACTTCCTCATGAGGTTTCAATTTAAGCTCATTTCTTATATTTCTAATTTCACTTATTAAATCTATAAGTACAGATATATTAACATTTTGATTTATCTTAGCAATTTTCTTAGGATAATCTTGAATTATCAAATCTCCTTCAAATTTTAACAATTGCCATAATTTTTCTGAAATAAACGGAGCGAAAGGATGTAAAAGTTTTAAAATACTACCTAAAACATATAATAGAACCTTATTAGTATATTCACTATATTGAATTTTAGAAATTTCTATAAACCAATCACAAAACTTATTCCATGAAAATTCCACTATTTTATTAATAGCTTCTCATAACATAAACTTATTCATATATTTGTCGACTTCTTCAATCACATTATCTAACTCATATATAATTCGTTTCTCGAAATCATTTAACTTATCTAAATTATTAATGATATCATCATATAACAAATCATAATTTATTACTATATCTGTATCAATATTGGAAAACGATTTAGTATACACATATCTTGCTGCATTCCAAATCTTATTTAAATAATTTCTATTTCATTCCAATTTAGTTTTAGAAAATTTAATATCATTTCCAGGTGTAACTCACCTTACAAGAGTTAATCTTAAAGCATCAGCTCAATAATTTTCAATAACTTCTAATGGATCAACAACATTTCATTTACTTTTAGACATTTTTTCACCTTTTTCATCTCTTACTAATCAATGAAGATATACATAATTAAATGGAGTTTCATTCATATTTGCAAATCACATCATCATCATTCTAGCAACTCGGAAAAACAAAATATCGTATCCTGTCTCCAAAACAGTATTAGGATAATATTCTTCTAAATCTTTCGTCTTTTCCGGCCAACCTAATATACTAAATGGCCATAAAGCTGAACTAAACCATGTATCAAGAACATCTTCTTCTTGCTTTAAATCTTTTTTTCAACATTTCTCACAAACCAAATCTAACTTATAAAGATCTCACTCTTTATTTATCAAAAAACTATTATCTAAAATTTCTATTAATTTCTCTCAAGCTTTTACATAGTCTTCTTTATCAGAAAATTCAAAAATTTGTCTTAAATTCCTAATTTCTTTTGATAATCTATCTTTAACAACACTTTTTAATTTTTTATTTTTAATCCAATTTTCATAAATTTTTAAATATACATCAATAACTCTACCTTCTTGAGGAGTTAAAGATTTAGATGTCAAAATATTAATAAGATCCTCTATATTAAACTTATAAGACAATCTACTATCTGCAACTAAATTAAATATAATCAAAGATAATAAAATACTAGTATTCAATTCTTCCTTTAAATACTTTTCAAAAATAATTTCATCATCAAATACATTTATATGTCCGTCAGAACATGTCCATACAGGAATCCTGTGTCACCACCAAAGTTGTCTAGAAATACACCAAGGTCTAATATTAGTGAGCCAATCAAAAAATACCTTATTAAATCTATCAGGTAAAATTTTAGTATCTCATTTTTTTACAGCTTCTATAGATTTTTCAGCAAATTCCTTTACATCTACAAACCATTGTTTTGAAACCATAGGTTGTATAACTGTATCACATCTATCACAATGAGGTACATTATGTTTATAATCTTCAACTTTTTCTAAATTTCAAATTTCATCTAAATACTGAATTAAATTATCAAAAACTTCATCAACATACTTTCAAACAAAAACATCAGGAGCCAATTCAGTAAACTTTCAATCCCAATCTATAGCAAACCTATCCATTGGAAGATTGTGTCTTTTTCATATTTCAAAATCATCAGCATCATGCGTAGGAGTAATTTTAAGTGCTCCTGTCCCAAAAGAAGGATCTACTTCTTCATCAGCAATAACTGGTATAGGTCTATTAACAATAGGTATATACACTTGTTTTCATATATACTTTTTATATCTTTTATCTTTAGGATTAACCGCTATAGCAACATCAGCAAAAATTGTTTCTGGTCTGGTTGTAGCCACCGTTATAGCTTCTCATTTTCCAACCACAAAGTATTTAATATAATACAATTTTCCTTCTTCTTCTTTGTATTTAACTTCAATATCAGAAAGAACTGTTTTACATCTAGGACACCAATTTACAATATATTCTCATTGATATATTTTTCATTTCCTAAACAAATTTGAAAAAGATTTTCTTACAGCTCTAGAAAGTCTTTCAGATAAAGTAAACTGTTCTCTTGACCAATCGCAAGAAGCTCACATTCTCTTTATTTGAGATATTATTTTACTTCTAGAAAATCTAACCCAATCCCAAACTCTTTCTAAAAAATTTTCTCTTCATAAATCATGTCTTGTTTTTCATTCTTCTTTTGCTAATTTTTTTTCAACAACAACTTGAGTAGCTATTCAAGCATGATCAGTTCAAGGAATCCGTAAAGTTTTTTTTCATTTCATACGAGCATATCTAACCATAGCATCTTCAATAGCAAGCATCAATGCATGTCCTATATGAAGAACCCCTGTAACATTAGGAGGAGGCATTGGTATTACAAACTTTTCTTTCAATTTTCATTTAATTTCCTCTAATTTCTCTGGAGAAAAATATCATTTCTTAAGCCAGTATTCATAAATTTGATCTTCAAAATCAAAATTATATCTCTTTGGAAATTTATTATCGGACATTTTAGATATCAGATTTTTAATGTATAAATCAAAAATTAATTTAAATTTTTAAATTATTTTTTCAAGAAAAAACTAAATAAAAACGGCCCTATATTAAATAAAGGGCCGCTTCTAAAAATTACCTTCCTCCACAAGAAGCATTTCAAACATTTTGTCATCAAGAAGTCCAACCAAATCCAGGATCATATACAGTATCTGAAAATTGATCTAGATGTTCACATATTTCAGGAGGATTTTTAAATGCTTGACAAATTTTCTCTGCATAAGCCCTAGCACTTCTTTGAATACCTTCTATTTTTTGTCAATTGATAACAAAAGTAGGAGATCCTTGAACACCAGCCTTTATAGCACCAGTCAAATCTAAATTAAATCTTGGAAATTGTTCCTTTGAAGTTTTAATACCTTCAAGATCTACTTTTTTGCTTATATCATCAAAACATTCTTTAAACTTTGGATCATCAAACGAAACACCTATTTTCTCTAAACATCATTTAGAATTACCTCATCATTTATCTTCTTTTGATAAAAAACATTTCATATAATCAATAAATTTATCAGGATATACTTTAGAAACACAATATTGAATTATATTATCTACCGCCTCCTGGTATCAATGCATAATATATGGCACAAATTTAATATTTACATCAGCATATGGTTTAAACTTTTGAATAACTTCCAAAAAAGCCTTTTCAGCCTGCAGACCAAAAGGACAATGGGACATTACATACAAAGATACCTTTGGTCTGTTACTTTTATTTATCTTAATAATAGGTGCTTGAAAAATAGCTATTTTATACTTATCTATATTTTTTAATATTACCATATTTTTATTAGTTCATGTGAACATATCATTCTTAATAGCCTCATCAATAGCATCTTTAATTTTTCTACCCAAAGGTGTATTAACATTTATTCAAGTTACTACATAACCATACAAATTATATTTATAATTATTAACAAAATCTGAAATTTTTACTTTTTGTCAACGAATATTTATTTCAGATTTATCATACAACACTGCAAAATATTTATTACAATCTGGATCATTATCATCAACTTTTCAATCATTATCATTATCTTTTTCATCATTACATAAATTTTCTTCTCAATTTATCCAATTTCACAAAACAGATACATATCAGTTTTTAACTTTTTTAAAATACATTGACAGTACCTGCTGAGCTGCACCAGTTAAAGACTTAGCTACATTATCAGATATATATACTAGTGGCACATTCACTTTTAATTCAGAATTTAAATAAGATATCTCTATTTTACTTTTATCTATTCACAAAGATGATAAAGCATTATACAATCTTCCAGTCATACAAACAGGTTGTGTTATACAATTTTTATCTAAAAAAATTGTAACTTTTTTATATTTTCAATAATCTATCTTATCAATATTCATAAAAATATCGGTACTAGTTGGAAGTTTAGAAAAAAGTAATACTGGATATTGATACAACTCTCCACTAGATTTACTAACTTCTTGTTTTTCTTTATTTTCTTGAACTTTTTCGATTTTACCAGTATTATTTTGCTTTTTCTGAAGATTTAAATTACATCAAGATAAACTAAATATTCAAATTATACAAACCATTAAAAAATATAACTTTTTCATTAGACATTAATTTTAAAAAATAAAACAAGATGTTTTAAAATATAACTAATTAGTTTCTCGTTTCAAGTTATTTACTATTCCCTTTTATAAGTAAATCAATTATTTTTCATCTAAAAAACTTGACATATTTATCAGAGATAGAATATTTTAATCCCATCAAATAATATCTTTCAGCTAAATCTAATTTATTTTTATTTTCATACCACTTTCATAAAAACGCAAAGAATTGAGGTTCTGGATAATACTTAACCAAATACTTTATATATTTTAACGCTTTCTCTGTATATCAAAAACGAAAATAATATAATCATTTTCAATATCTGCATATATAATATAATGTTGGAGACAAACTTTTATAACATCTTATTATAGTCTCTAAAATATCTTTTTTATGAATTTTAACAATAGATTTAATATCATTATTCCGATTAAATAAAAATAAATTAAAAAAAGTCCAAAAATCATACGAAGATAATATAAAATTTTTTTCTAATTGTTTAAAAAAGTTAAAACTTTTTGAATAATCTCAAAGTTTATAATAAGATAAAAACAAATATCTGTAAACATTTTTTTCATAATCAAAATTTTTAGGTATTCAATAAAGATAAACTATACAATCACTATATTTTCATAACCAGTAATTTAATACTCATAATAAAAATTTATAATATAACTGATTAGAAGAATCTATATCCATCAACTTTTTCAAATATTTTATTCATCTTTTATCATTTTGAAGAAAAAAAACATAAGCTAATATTTGGTTAGGCAATATATAATTAGGATTATATTGCAAAATTTTTAAACTTATAATTCTAGCTGGTCATATATATCAAAAGTCAAAAAAATCTTTAGCAACCAATCACCAAAAATAATACCAAGCTACATCACGATATTGTCTAAAAAGTTTATAATCTTCCAAAATTTTAGTTTTAAACTTATCTTTCCCAGAAAGAACTTGAACTTTTTGAATAAATCAAGTTAAATCCAAATCTAAAGCTAAAAAAATACTCTCATAAAAATTTTTTTCATCACTAGAAAGCAATCATTTTAAATATCAATTTTCAACTAATTTTTTTATTACATCTACATTAAAATATTTATCTGAATTTATAAATACATAAATCAACTTTTTAAAAAAATATTTATCAAGATTTTTGAAATCTCATGAATAATATAATTTCCGATAATATATGGCATTGTCAAACATATATTGTTTTTCTAATTTTGATGCTATAATTGGTAAAATTTTCTTATCTTTTGTAAAATTATATAAATATATTAAAGCTTGAATCTGCCCTATTACATCTCCTTGTATTAAACTTTTAAAATAAAAATCTTTTATCTTTTTTATAACCTCTCTTTTTGAAACTCAACTAAAATTTAAATCAATATAAATGCCAGTTAAACTGGCTAAATTATAATTTTTTATAGTATTTCAAGAAAAATCAAAAATATATCATGATATATTATTTTCATTTTCAATCTTTTTATCAAATCCAGTATCTATACGTGAAATATTAACAGAATGTTCTTTTTTTTCTATTTGTTTATCTTTAATATTAACCAACCAAAATAATATTACACTACCTAATACTAGAAAAAAAGAAAAAAAATATATAATCTTTTTTACCATTTTTAAATTTTTAATCAAATACTTCGTAAATGAAGAATTTTATCTTCTCTATTTTTTGAATAAATTTTATCTCAAACAACAGGATGTCAAATAGAAGCTAAATGAACTCTTATTTGATGCCTTATTCATTTAGTAATAATAGCATAACCAGTGGTATATCTCTTTTTATTATCAAAATATAAAGGGATAAATTTAGTAACTACATTATGAAGTCTTCCTCTTCACTTACTTAAATCTCTTTCTTTTTTGATTACAACCATCTTTTCTTTCAAATACTTATGATGCATTATTGGAAAATTTATATTTAATGGTGTTTTAACATATCCAAAAACATCAACTAAATATATTTTTTCAATTTTTCAATCAGCTTGTAATATTTTAAATCTATTAAAAACATCCCTATTTTTTGCAAAATACAACAATCATCAAGTATCGTTATCAAGTCTATTTAACAACAAAAACTCCTCATCTTTTCAAAACTGTTTAAGATGATAATAAAAACTTTTATTTATTCCTTTTATAAAATCAAGACTTTCATATAAAATATCTAAAAAACTTTTATTTTTTCAAAAAGAAGTAGGTATTCAATGAGGTTTCCAAACTAGAAAAAAATAATCATTTTCATAAATAGTTATTTTAAACTTCATTTTTTATTTCAATAAACTTTCTACTAAATTCTTTAATTTATCTGTTGAATCTATTTCTTCTACAGCATGAACTTTTTTATTTTTGTCTCTAAAATAAGACAAAACCATGTCAGGTTTAAAATTGAGATATCTATATAAAGATACAAATGCTTTTAATCTGGTAATTTTTCAATTTTTCTTAAAATCTAAGATATTATCAAAAGGATATAAATTATATTTTTTAGCAGCTTTTATATATGATATAAATTCTTTATCTTTTGGTAAATTTTCCCATATAACAAAAGGATCATTTGTTTTTATACCAAAAAATCTTCCATAAATCATAATAAGTTCAAACAAATTAACTGGTTTATTATAAAAACTGTATCCACTATATCATTTTATTAATCAAACTTTCCGAGCTTTAAATATATATGGCGCCCAAAAACTGTTAACAGATAAATCTTTAAAGATTTTTCAATTTTTAGCAATATATTTTTCATAATCTTTTTTCCATTTTTTATACTGATCTCAATATTTATATCTTAATAAAATAGCAACCAATTCAGCTTTTGTTAGTCCTCTATTAGGATATAAAAAACCACTATCTCATAAAACAATTCATTTATTTAACAAATCAGAAATTTGAAATCAATATTTATCATTTAAACTATAATCAAAAAACATATCAACTCTCAATTTCTTTTTAGCTATAAATAACTTTCCATCTTTAGTCCAAAATTTAACTTTTAATATTAAATTTCAACTATTAATTGGAGATTGTAACTTAAGTATAAAATAAGGTTTTCAAGTTTTAACATAAATTTTTTTATCATAAAAAATACTACCATTTGTCTCATCTTTTAATAAAATTTGTAATTTACCATTTAATTTTATATTTCAAATGTTTCCTAAATTATCAACACTAACTATTTGATAACTTTGAGAATAAGATCTCAATAAAGTATCTGGTCAATTTATCTTTATAAATTGAAGATACTTTTGTTGCTTAGGATAAATAGAAAAATATAATATTTTAGTATTCAATCCATCAGATATAATAATTTCTTCATTTCCTGGTTTAATAGCCCAAATATCTATTGTAAATCTTTGTTTTTTATTAACTGGAATTATAGAATAAGATGAAAGCTTTACTAATCAGTTTTTTGCAGTAAGTACTATATTTCATTTATCTCAAGTTGTAACTATAGTAATTTTTATTTTATCTCAAACTGTAAGTTTTCAACTTATCTTGGAATTTATAATATCTAAAATTTTAAATGGTTTATATTGATTTTCTATATCATTATTTTTATCTACAACTATTTTTTTCGAAAAAATTGATGTTTTATATCCATATGTAATCTGTCTTCCAATTAGTCAACTTTTTAAATGA